>CANQUR010000030.1 GCA_947627075.1 uncultured Clostridia bacterium | reverse complement strand
ACGTGCCCAACGCAACGGGTTATAACGTATTGATAAGTTGCGGAGACGACGCTCATGAGCACGTATACAACGGAATAGATACTTCTATAAGTTATAAAGAGTGCGCTCAAGGCAAGATAGTGATCGAAATAGCTCCCGTTTCAAAGGGATATGGCACGCCTGCCGCAAGACGTATCGAGATCGATAAACAAACGCTTTCGACGCCGAGCGGTATCAAACTCATAGGCAATACTATGACTTGGAACAACGTACAAGGCGCACGATCCTATTCGATACAGGTAAATAACGCCCCCGCTATTTCAAAGAGCGATTCGTCCTTCGACATTACCGAGGTACTTACGGGAATGGGCGAAAGAGCGAAAATACGTATCACGGCGATTGGTGAAAACGATAACATAAGATCATTGCCGACCGAGGAAATAGACGTAATATACAATCAACTCGACGATACTTCGATCGCATATTACGGCGGTATGTTGCATTGGACTTATGTCGGCGGTGCCGTTCGCTACGAGATAACGGTAAACGATATAAATACTTCTTATGCAGTGGGAGTGAATCAAAGCAAGGTAACTCTTACGAGAGAGGGCGAAAACAAAATATCCTTGTGTTACATCGATGCCGATAACATCCGATCCGACGTTGTCGAGTTGACGGTAGAAGCAAATAAGATAGTGCTCAATGCCGAAGACGGCAAGATCGCAGGTGAGCAACGCGTTACACTTTATAAAGCTCCCGGCGACGATATGACCGATTTGCCCGTTCCGAAATTGGAAGGCAAGGCGTTCGGCGGTTGGTACAACACACCGAACGGCGCTAACGGCAACGGCAGCAAATATTCCGATAAGATATTTGCCGGCGGCGGAGATTTGAATCTTTACGCTGATTGGCAGCCTATGTCCTATAATGTCACCTTTGCGCTCGCAGGCGAGTCGATCGACGGCGAACTGCCCGATGACATAGTGATAAAATCCGGAATGGATTTCACCTTGCCTACGGTAAGTTCTTCCAATAAATATAAATCGTTTATCGGCTGGTCATCCGTGCGCAACAGCATAGGTAAACGTGTGACCGACGATAACGGCAACAGCTTGAGGCCTTGGAATTTGTCGGATGTGAACGATGACGGAAAGATCGTATTGTATCCCATATTTGCGGAGACATTGCAATATGAATTGAATAACGGAACGTATACCGTAAGTAAAAATCCCGCCGGCATACACTTTGTGACATCTGTCAAGATACCCGACGAAGTAGATGGTATTCCCGTGTCCATTATCGGCGACTTTACCAATTGCGTCAACTTAAAGAGGATCTCTGTTCCCAATACCGTAACGTCCATAGACGGCAATACCATATTCGACGGATGTACGGCTCTTGAGGATATCGACGTTTACGAGGTGTCACGAAACGGAAAATATTCTTCCGAAAACGGCGCGTTGATATATACCGAAGATGGAGTGAAAAACATGATCTATCTTCCTCTCGGAGTCAAGGGCAGATATGAGATACCCGACGATATAAACGCTTTGGGCGCAAGCCTTTTCGAATCGCGCGAGATCACCGAAGTAAGGATACCGGGCAGCGTAAAGGAAATAGGCGTAGGCGCGTTCAGAAATTGCAAAAATCTCAACAAAGTCGAATTCGAAAACGGTACCGAGGATCTTGTCGTATATTCCCAGATCTTCGCAAATTGTATTTCATTGAAGGAAGTAAAATTCCCCTCTAATTTCAAAATTTATACCGTGGAAGCGACCGATCCGAGCTTTGAGACCGAAGGTCCCATCACGTTTTACGATCTTTTTGTAGGCTGCACCAATCTTGAAGCGATCAAATTCGATTCGGATCATAAGACATATTCCGATGTCGACGGTGTGGTTTACACCAAAAGACAGGATACCTTGATCGCATACCCCATAGGTAAAAAAGGCGATTTTACCGTAACGAGCGCGACGACCATAGGTAGCGGTGCCTTTGAGGGCGTTCTTTATCTCGAGAATGTGACTTTGGCAAATACCGTGCAATATATAGATGAGTACGCGTTCCAAAACGTACGCTCGCTCAAAACAATATCGATTCCCAATTCTTTGATAGAGATAAAAGATCACGCATTCTACAGAGCATATTCGCTTAAAACCGTAAATATCAATTCGGACAACAGCAGATTGCGCAAGATAGGTTTTGAGGCATTCTGCGAATGCGGCGCACTCGAATCCATATCCCTTCCCAATTCCGTTACCATTATAGGAAGGAAGGCGTTCTTTATGTGCGAAAGCCTTAAGACCGTGACTGCGTCCGGAACAAAGGGCGCCGTGGAATTTGATGAGGAAAACAAGAACGATTACGGTATAGGCACAAGCGCATTCAGCGGATGTAAAAATCTTACAAGCGTAACTATACCCGGAAGCATAGCTATTTTGGGATACCGTTCCTTTGCCGACCTTGCGTCACTCACAAGGGTCGTTATTCCCGATAGCGTAAAGATCATAGATATTCAAGCATTTGCAAGAGACGAAGGCGACTCCGTGCTTTCCAATGTGGAGATAGGTAGCGGTATCGAGGAGATCGCATGCGAGGCATTTTCGAATTGCGATAAACTTGTAAGCTTTACTTTACCCGCAGGTCTTACCGAAGAAAAAGTCGGACGCTCGGGCATGATCGGTCCTCAATATAACCCCGCAACCGGACTTCCCGTAGTCAACGATCAAGGCCAAGTCATTATGACAACGTATAGAGCTGCGTTCAACGGTTGCGACGGAATAAAGATCGTCTATAATTTGACGGGCAAAACCTTGACGGCAGGCAGCGACGGCTTCGGAGAGGTCGCAAGGAACGCCTTAACAGTCAGCACTTCTCAACCTCCCGCAGATGGCGATGTACAGGATCCTGCGGACAAATCCATAATAAGACAAAACGGCTTTGTATTTTGGGTAGAGAACGGCGCTATTTCGCTTGTCGGATACACCGGCGAAAATGTCGAATTGACTTTGCCTGATACGATCGGTGGCAAAAATTATGTTATAGGCAGCGGTGCATTTGAAAACAATAAAAGCATTCAGACCGTGACTTTGGGTAGCGGCGTAACGTCAATTGCTTCCAATGCCTTTACAAATTGTACCAACCTTATAAGGATCACACTGGGTAGCGGACTTAAAACGATAGAGAACGGAGCGTTCACAAATTGCACCGCACTCTTTGAGATATGCAATCGTAGCCGCGATATAACAATTACACTTAAAGCAAATACCAACGGTTCGATAGCGCTCAACGCTCGCTATGTCGAAAACCTCTATAACAACGAGGAATTCGTAAGCAAGCTCAAACTCGTAGACAATTACTACATCTTCGATAGAGTAAACGATGAATATGTGCTCATAAAGTATACGGGCGGATCAGATCCCGTTCTTCCCGACGGAGTGGACGGCGAGGACTATTCGATCGATGCAAGCGCCTTCACCGGAGCAACCATAACGAGCATTGTGTTCGGTCGAGGAGTAAAGGCTATCCCGGATAAATTATTTTCCAATAAAAACACAATACAAAGCGTTACCGTAATAGGAAACGGTGACACGACTATAGGTAGTCAGGCGTTCTATTGCGTCTCTAACCCTGCGCTTAAGAGCGTGACTATAGGAAGCGGTGTAAAGAGTATCGGGGCGCAAGCTTTCACATCCTTCAATGCAAGCACGATAGTTGAACTTACCATCGAAAACGGTTTGGAGAGCATAGGTTCGCAAGCTTTCCAACGCGCAGCTATAACATCGTTGACCATACCCTCGTCGGTAGTCACGATAGGCGATAATGCTTTCGACTCTTGCGCGTCGCTTGTTCAGATCGAGATTTTGGGGCAAGGAAACACTGTCATTGGCAAAAATGCCTTTAGTTCGTGCAGAAAATTGAAATATATAGAAATGGATGGCGTAGTGAAGATCGATGAGTCGGCTTTCAAAAGTTGCGAAGCCATTACCGACATATTCATTCCCGACAGTGTGACCACGATCGCAAACAGCGCGTTTGACGGTTGCGCAAACCTCGAGTCTGTGCTTTTCGGCAAGGGCATAACGAGCTTGGGCAACAACGTATTCTCCAATTGCCCAATAAAGAGCATAGTTTTGACTGAAGGTGCAACCACGGTACCGGAAAATCTTCTTAATGGCGTATCTATCAAGACTTTTGTTATCCCCGAAAGCATAACCACTATCAGTAAGAATGCTTTCAAAGGCGCCCTTATAATCAATATAGACATTCCCGATAACGTTACCGAGATATGCGAAGGCGCATTTGCGTCCTGCAAAAACCTTATGAGTATTACATTGGGCACGGGATTAAAGACAATAGCCGACAAGGCGTTTGACGGTTGCGAAAGTCTTTATGAAATTTACAATATGTCCAAACTCAATATAAGACTCGGTAGATCCGATAACGGCGGCATAGCTTTGCACGCGAAGTACATTCACAGGAGCTTGAGTGAGGAAAGCATAATTTTGAACACCGACGACGGCTTCCTGTTTGTTCAGATCGATGATAATTGGACGCTTGTATCTTACAGCGGCTCTGTAGCTACTCTTACGCTTCCCGATATCGGCAAGGAATATGTTATCGGAGATGAAGTGTTCAGGGAAAATTACAACCTTACGAGCGTAACTATTCCCGAGGGCGTTACCGCAATAGGAAATAGGGCATTCTGGTCGGATAGCACCGATTTGGGAGCTACTTACAGTAAACTTCAAAGCATTCAATTCCCGAGCACGCTCAAATCTATAGGTTCCGAGGCGTTCTACCGTAACGGTAATTTGACGAGCATAACGCTTCCCCATATCGAGACCATAGGAAATAATGCATTCGAACTTTGCGTAGGCTTGAGAACTGTAAATTTGGGCGATAGCCTTGTATCCGTTGCAACAAATGCTTTTCAAGAATGTACGGCGCTTCAAAGGGTAAGCTTCCCCGAAAGCCTTCAGAGAATAGCCAACGATGCGTTTGTAAATTGCAGCGCTCTCAAGGGCATAACCTTCAATGGAAGCGCAAACATTGCATCAGGAGCGTTCAGAAG
This sequence comes from uncultured Clostridia bacterium, assembly GCA_947627075.1. GTDB lineage: Bacteria > Bacillota > Clostridia > Christensenellales > Pumilibacteraceae > CAG-552. Next base: position 8,083 of record CANQUR010000030.1, on the reverse strand, counting down.
ATGCGCTAATGTGGAATGGATAGTCCTCGGTAAGAATATGACGGGATTGACAACTTCCGCATTTAGCGTCGGTACGTCGATTATCGATATATTCTTCTATGGAACGAAAAGCGAATTTACGAGCGATGCTGCAACGAGCGGATTTGGCACGGTATATTACTACGAAGCAAGTGAACCCGCAACATCAGGGAACTATTGGCGCTATGTGAACGACACCCCCACAAAATGGGCTTGATGGTCGGCATAAGCTAATAATTTGATAAGTACAAAAGCGGTAGGGTAGTCCCTGCCGCTTTTTCATGTCTGAATAAAAAACTCAAATCACTTTTTATTGGTCTGAAACAAAAACTTCTAACTGCTTTTTGTGACCTGAACAAAAACTCAAACCGTTTTTTATTGGTCTTAATAAAAATCCGAACCAATCGCGGGTTACGATTACCCTTGCCAGGTTCGGATTATTTTGATTTGGTGGAGGTGGGGAGGATCGAACTCCCTTCCGAAATACCGCCCATCGGATCTTCTACATGTTTAGTTTGCTTTGAGTCTCGAAATGCGTTTTAAGCGAACGAAATGGCGCGTTTCATGACCTTTTTTGTCGTATGCAGATCGTGTCACGATATACATACCGTAGCCTGTCGAAATTGACATTGTGCGTTTCCGGACAGGAAGGAAGGCACAACGACTGCTATATTAGATTAAGCAGCGAGCGCAAGAGCGGGTCTTGCAACTTTTTGATTATTAGCGTTTATTTTGTTTTGCGTTTTAAGGTAGCCGCACTACCACATGCTTATATCCGATCGTATAGTACCCCGTCGAAGCCTATACACCCCCATGAGGTAAAAGCATTATACTACCAAAGCTCGAATTTGTCAATACTTTTTTGTGACAGCAATTCAAAAAAAGACTCGAATGGGAGCGAAAAGTGTATTCTTATCACAACAGAATAAAACAAAGGATCAAAAACGGCGAACTTATTGGCTTACAAAAGGGTAGCGGAGACTTTGCCGTTGTCTTGATATTTATTACTCCGCCATATACTCGACCTATTCGCGCCCATGCTCTATGGCGTTACAAGGAATTATTGGAGCAATATAAAGATCTTTTGAAATGAAGAAGAATGCGACATATGTGCACATTTCACTCTAAAGCTTGTTTTTCGACCTTAAAAGGCAATTTTTGGTAAAACGTAACATATAAATTAGAGTATAATGCCCAAGGAGGCAAGGTATGCAGTATATCAAAAAGCTGGTCATCCTTACGGGAAACATCGCGCGCGGCACTCTGATGCTTGAAAAAACCGATTTCGGAGTGAAATGTAAATTGAATACATTTGATCTCGATCCGCGCGGCAAGTACAAGCTGGCTATATTTTCCGGAGACGATCTATTTGTCATGGGGATAGCCGGCGGGGATCGATGTATAAATTTCGATCCGGGCGACATAGGCGCGGACGAGATCCATGCTGCCGTTATAAGTGACAAGGTGATAATGTACGGAAGCAATTGCTCAAAGAAGCTTTCCCATGACGTCATTATGGCAAAAGTGGCTCGCAAAACGGGCACGATAAAGGAAGATTCGTTCATATCTTTCAGCGGTCCGAGTCGAAGCGGCGATTATTTCAAAAGAATATCGCCTCCGAAGTACGACGATTTTGCCATAGCCGAAAGCAATTATTATCCTGCATATGTCAATATGGCAAACGAAGTCGCCTCCACCGTAAAAGAAGATGTAGTTACCGAAAAAACGAACGCAATACCTTTTAGCGAAAAGTCAGACAATGCAAAGCTTAAGGCTTCGAGTGTGCCGCCGAGTCATTTGAAATCGGAAAAAAAGGCGGACGTTACATATGTCGAAAATAAGCTTGAGGAAAAAAAGAAAATAAAGGAGGGCTCTATCGTGAATAATAAAATAATGCCGCACGAGTTGGAGCAAAAATATCTTCGTCTCATGGGCATGGCGGCGAACGCGTCCGCCGAATCGTCGAAAGACGTTCGAGAGGTTATAGCGGATAAGGAAATAAAAACGGCCTCGACGCAAGACGATAAACAAGAAAAGGGGATACGTAACAACGAACAAAATATTACCGTTTGCGAAAAGCCCGAGGTGATTGCCATGGCGAGAAGAGTGACCTTACGTGATTATCGGGTAGAAGAACCGAAAAGACCGTCGAGACGAAGGGCTACTTTTTTTGAACGCAGTAGCGCGCAGATCGAAAAACTCATGAATTCTTGCGAACGGTTCACTGCGATAGAGCGGCTTATCCCCGGCAGTAAATTCGTCAAGATAAATTATGACAAAAAACGATTTTACATAGTGGGCGTGATAGGCAGAGATTATATATGCTACGGTGTCCCGTCGGTTTATTCGGATACTCCTCCGGAGCTTTTCGACGGCTACGCACGATGGTTGCCGTTCGACGCTGATAAGCCTCGAGGCGAAGGATTTTGGATGATGTATCAGGACGGAGTGAGCGGCGAAACCCTCAAAAGCTGAAAAATCCGTCAATATGGCCGCTAAAAATATAAATATTTGACAATTGCCATTGAAAATAGTTTGACTAATTTTCCTTTTGAAGGTATAATATTAAGGTTGACTATTATCACTTTTGGAGTTATAACAAAAATGAAAAAGAAAATTTTTGCGGCTATAGTAGCGGTGCTTCTCGTGTGTGTCCCTTTGATCGGATGCGGTGAAGCTTATCGAAACACTCCCGTCGAGGGCGTTCAAGACACATCATATGTTGTCATGAGCAATGGCGGAAGCGCGGTCCAATATGGCAATTATATGTATTTTATAAACGGTTATCGCGGATATACCGACGATGGCAAACAGAATTATTGGGGCAATGTCGATAAGGGCGGTCTGTATAGGGCAGAGCTTTTGGGAAGCGATGCCGAATTCGAATATGTGACCTCTTACGGTATCACCGAAACGCTCAAGACATTCAAAAGCAATTTCGATCCCGTTACAGGCTATGAATTCGTTACAAAAAAGGAAACTGTCGTTACAGGATACAAGAAAGACAATGACGGCAAGATCGTCTATGACGATAACGATAAGCCTATCGAACTCACCGAAACGGTCGATTCGCCTGTTGTGGACAGGATCTCGTCCAAGACCATAGGCACGAGCGGTTATGCGCAGGGCGGAATATTCATTTACGACGATCGTGTGTATTACGCGTCTCCTTCGAACAATCAAAACCGTGACGGAAGTTTTGACGTAAACAAAACGATGTTTTTTACCACAAAGCTCGATGGAACGGATACCAAACTTCTTTATACTACAAAGAACGATTCGACGACATCCGAATACGCTTTCTATAATCAAAGAGGCAAAATAATACTTGCAGTTCATGACGGGACAAGCATTATTTCGGTCATCGTTAATAACAACAAGGTAGAGGCTGTCAAGGAATCTGCGACAAATGTCAGCGCAGTATTGTTCCCCGTAAACGAGATATATTATAAAGGTATCGATACGAACGGAGTGGAGGACTTCGTATATTATACGAGAGCGATCGATGAGGAAGATCAAGTACGCTCCGGCAATATCGTTGTTGCCATGCGTCCGGACGGAAGTGAGAGCGGCGAAGTGCTTGCTACCGGCAACACCATCACATTAAGAAGCGTTGAATCGGGATATCTTTTCTATGAGGAAGCTCGCAATGGCGGCAATGTTATAGCATATACCAATTTGCATAAGAGCTTTGTAGGCGGGACATATGCCGATAAAGACGGTGAGGTCACTATCGAGCCCATAAGTCCCACTTATCGCGACGCTTATGAAGCAAAGAAAAGCGAGATCGAAAAAACGTATGGTGCAAACAGTTCATACCTCAAATTGCTCGAGAATCAAAGCGGTATCGCGCTCAATATAGAGGATATCGGTTCATATACCGGAATCGTTTGCTTCCGTCCCGACAGAAGGTCGAACGAAGTTTATGCGCTTTGCTATAGCAGTAGCGGAATGTTCCTTTATGACGGCGTAGAAATGAAAAAGATTTACAGCAATACCGTAAATAACATTTACGCGATAAAGGACAACACTGTTTACTTCGGGGACGGTAACGGAAGCTATTATGCAACAAACGCTTATCGTCTTGCCGACGAAAACGAAGTGCTTACTCTCGGATCGGATATGAATACTTCGGCTACATTCAAACTCGATATAGTAGGTGAGTTTGCAATGATGTTCGGTGAAGTGGACGATTATGCAAACGATTACGCTTTCTTTGTAAATATCGGACGCATAGATGATAAGCAATTTGTAGGTGCAAAGGCTTCGGATGATATTTACGATCCGTCTGTAGAACTTAATACCGAAGAAGAATAATTTTATAAATAAAAGTTATCAATCAAAAAAAAAGCAACTTGTATCGTCAAGCTGCTTTTTTATTAGGAACGTTTTATTATGAATGAATGAAAAAAGGCTGCCCGTGACCTTACGCTCCGAGCAGTCGTAAATTGGAACAAAATGATTAAGTGTAACACTTATTATGACAAATACACTTCGTAGGGGTCGGGCTTGCCAAGAATTACAAAGATATCGATTATCCAGCCAATTCCGCAAATACCCATTGTTAAGAAATAGAGTATGCCCATGCCCACTTTGCCTTCATAAAATTTATGTACGCCAAGACAGCCAAGAAAAAGGCATAGAATAAATGAAATCCATTTGTTCACAAGTTTTATGCGCCCTCTCGAGGGCATAATGTTGTTTGATGATGAGGCAGAAGAAGCTGAAGTCGCAACATTATTTATGACTATACCTTCTTTATTGTTTTCGATTTTTTCGACCTGCCTACCACACTTTGTACAGATCACTGCGTCATAAGGAATTTTTTCTCCGCAAAATTTACAAAATTTTGTCTCTTCCATATTTTACCTCCGTAAAAATAATTACTTACACTATACTCTAATTATAATTAGAAGTCAAGTAAAATAGACTAATTATTGTTAGAATATTTTCAAATGGAAAAGTATGACAATAGGGTATTTGGCGAAAGGCTGAAATCGTTACGCGCCGAAAAAAATATCGGGCAAAATGCGCTTGCCAAGGAACTCGATATCAGCAATGCCTCGGTAAGCTATTGGGAGACGGGCAAGCAAATGCCTACGGCTGAAGCGATTTTCAAAATTGCTCAATACTTTGATGTTTCCGCAGATTATTTGCTTGGAATAACGAACGACTGAATAAAAACGGAAAACGCTTTCTTTACCGTTGCTCTCGTTTTGTTCTCGTTGGCGCGCCATGAGGAGTTCGCGGTGGCAAAGATGAAATGTTGTAAAAAAGGAGAAAAGCACAACTTGCCACCAAGGGAGCGAAGCGACCGCCTCTCGCCAACCGTGCGAAGCACGTGGGGATGGACCCTCAAGGCGTGAAATACCCCCACCTCGAAAGAGATGGGGGAATTGGCGCGCCATGAGGAGTTCGAATCCCCAACCTTTGGTTCCGTAGACCAACGCTCTATCCAGTTGAGCTAATGGCGCCTGCGGCGCCGGCGTTCGGCACTTCGTGCCTCGGCTAAGGGCGCATATTTAGCATATTCAATTTTACGGAGTTTTCGCCTTTGGTTCCGTAGACCAACGCTCTATCCAATTGAGCTAATACTCGCCTTACTGCTTGCGGCGTTCGCAACCTGCGGTTGCTTGGACAGAGGACTCAAATAAAATAGGGAACTGTAATTATCTATACAGCCTAATCATTATAATAGAATAAAAATAAAAAGTCAAACATTTAGCGGCATTTTGGAACAAAATATTAATAAAATCAGTTGAAAAAAAACTGATATAGTGGTATACTATAATCATATAATAGGTTTATATAGTATTTGGAGATCGGATTATGAAGGCTTGGAGATTAAATGCACCTCATTCACTTGAACTTACGGACATAGAGAGTCAATCGGTAGCGGACGACTGCGCGAAGATAAAGCTGAAATACAGCGCGGTAAGCGAATCCGATATAATGATGTACAGCGGAAAGATCCCGTTCACATCGCCTATAGTGCTTGGCAGACAGGGCATAGGAATGGTCACCGAGGTTGGCAAAGACGTAAAGAACATTTCGCGAGGCGATATGGTGGCGATCCGTCCGTTTTCGGCGTGTGGCTGTTGTCAAATGTGCTTTGACGGCAGAATGAGCGACTGCGACAATCTTGCGGTTTACGGACAGAGCGCGAATGGATTTTTATGCGATTTCGCTGTAGTCAAGGCAAATGACGCCTATAAGTTGCCCGATCGATTGGATAAAAAGAGCGCGCTATTGTTGGAGCACGTAGATATGGCGATAACCGCAATCAATGCTCTCAAACTCGAACGCGGGGAGCATATAGTGATAAACGGCGCTTCTTATCTCGGAATAATACTTGCGCAGTTGGCATTGAGTTATCAAGCGGTGCCTATTGTCGTAGATATAGATAAGGAAAGACTCGCCATTGCAGAAAAATACGTTTATTACGTATTGGATTTTTCGGAAGTGGATGTAAGAAAGCGCGTAATGACCATTACCGGCGGAAGAATGAGTGAAACGGTCGTTCATATACCTCAATGCGGATTGCCGCTCAATCAAGCTTTGTTACTTGCCGCAAAAAACGGTAGAGTGGCATTGGCGGGTTGGGAAAATACTACCGAGCTAAACGGCATAAACGTATCGCCGATACTCAATCGACAACTTACGGTCACGGGTATAAACGGCAGCAATAATAATTTCCCGTCCGCCATCAATATGCTTGTGAATAAGACCGTCCAAGTGGATTTCGACAAGATGCCGGATGTAAATTTCAAAGATACCGATAAGGTGTTTGAAAATTATACAAATTCGAAAAATAAATTTATTTTGAGTAGGATAGTAATGGATTGATGAGAAAGATTGCCAAGTGGATCGTAAAGTATCGAATAGTTTTTGCCGTGATTTTCATTGCTTTGGCGATCTCGGGAATATATTTCAGTACACTTGTCAAGCAAAATTATGATATGACGGCATATTTGCCGAGTGATACGGATACAAGCCGAGGCTATGCCGTAATGCAAAAGGAATTCGGACTAAACAACAATGTGTTGTTGATGCTCGAACTAAACGAAAGCGAAATTGACGATATGAGCGATGAGCTCGGACAAATAAACGGTGTTCAATTGGTCACCTTGAATTCTTATAAAGATGGCAAGGCGTTATTTATGCTTACTCTTGTAGGCGACGAGTATTCGGCTGAGGCAAAAGCGACGCTGAAGGACTTGCGAGCTTTTTTGGATTCAAAGGAATATGCTTTGAGCGGAGGCTTGGTATCGAGTTCCACACTTGAAAGCAAATTAAAAACCGAAATACCTATCATCATGATAATAGCGGTTGTGATCATCACTTTGGTATTACTTTTGACCTCGCATTCTTGGCTGGAACCGCTTGTTTTTGCCATAGTTTTGGCTTGCGCCGTATTGATAAACATGGGCAGTAATTTCATTTTCGGCGAGATAAGCTATATAACCTTTGCCGTGTCGGCTATATTGCAAATAGCGCTTGCAATGGACTATTCCATAATTTTACTGCATGGCTTCACGGAGCGAAAAAACAAGGGAATGGACAAAGAAGAGGCGCTTATAGAGGCATTGGAGTACAATATGCGCCCCATTTCGTCAAGCGGGCTTACGACAATAGCGGGGCTCATATCGCTATTATTTATGAGCTTTACCATAGGCTTCGATATAGGTATCGTACTTGCAAAGGGGATTCTCGTAAGCCTTTTGAGCGTATTTTTGCTCATGCCGTCGCTTATCCTTATATTCAGTAAGGGATTGGACAAGACAAAGCATAAGTCCATTCCGTTAGGCGGAAGCAAGATCGCGTCGTTGTCTATATCGTGCCGCAAAGTGTTGCCCGTCATAATGGTTTTGACCATAGCCGCAGCTTGCGTATTGCAATTTGGAAATACCTATATGTTTTCGGGCTGGGACGATTCAAAAGATCAACGTTTGATAGCCGAGGAATTCGGATATGTCAATCAAGCGGCGATAATTATAAATAACGAGGTTTCCGAAGACGAAGATATTCAAAAAAAATTCGAGAGTTCTTTAAGCAAATTGACCAA
>CANQUR010000029.1 GCA_947627075.1 uncultured Clostridia bacterium | reverse complement strand
CACCTCCGAAGATTGGTCAAATCACGATTTGACCAATCACGATTTGACAATATTATAATACATATAATTGGCATTGTCAAGAAAAAAGGAGAAAAATATAAAAATAGCCGAGAACAACACGTTGGTATCTACCATAACACGCATATCATGTTATCTCGCGCTTTTGAGGAAGGTGGCGACATCGGATTCGTCGCGAATACCTAACTTTTCGGCTTCGCCCTCGAAAGCGGTCTGAACTTCTTTTAAGGCAAGCATAGAAGAATTGGCAATATATCATATTCCGCACGGAGCTTTTTTTGTTTTGATCGGTTTTTTTCGTTAAGTACCAATAAAATTGTTGACTTTTGTTGCAAAAAGGTCTAATATTGTAAATGCGATACATATTTAATCTGATTTGGAGCATACTCTCATGGTAGAGATGCACTTTTTCGCATTACATAATGCTCATATCAGATTAATGTAAATGTGTCGCAACAAGCGGAATTGAGTATTTTTACAATGTCGTTCCGTTTGGGGCGGCATTTTTGGTATCCAAAAAATTTTTATAAAAAGGAGAAAAAAGGATGAAAAAAAGATTTATTTTGGTTGCGCTGATGCTGATATGCGCACTTACGGTCATGACGGCGTGCAACAATGGCAGTGAAAAAAAGCCATTCGAAGGATTGGCATACGATTATGACGAAATAACGGATTCTTACATAGTAACAGGTATAGGTTCATGTACAGAAACCGAAATTGTGATCCCCGCCACTTATAATAATAAGGCTGTAACGAGCATAGGGTATGGAGCGTTCAAGTATTGCTTTAGCATAACAAGCGTAGAAATACCGAACAGTGTAACGAGCATAGGGGTTGAAGCGTTCAGGAGTTGTAGCAGTTTAACAAACATAGAGATCCCGAGTAGCGTAACGAGCATAGGGGATGAGGCGTTCTTTTGTTGCGAAAGCATAACAAATGTAGAAATACCGAACAGTGTAACGAGCATAGGAATTGGTGCGTTCTATGGTTGCGAAAGCATAACAAGCATAGAGATCCCGAATAGCGTAACAAGCATAGGGGTTGAAGCGTTCAGGGATTGTATCAGTTTAACAAACATAGAGATCTCGAACAGCGTAACGAGCATAGGAATTGGTGCGTTCGAGGATTGCAGTAGCTTAACAAGCATAGAGCTCCCGAGTAGCTTAACGAGCATAGGAGAGAGAGCGTTCGAGGATTGTAGCAGTTTAACAAACATAGAGATCCCGAACAGCGTAACGAACATAGGAGATTATGCGTTCAGTGGTTGCGAAAGCTTACAATATAATACGTATAATAATGCGAAGTATTTGGGAAATAAAGATAATGAATATCTTGTTTTGGTAGAAGCTATAAACGCCGATATAACCGTATGTGAAATTCCCGAAAGCACTAAGTTTATAGGGGCTGGTGCGTTCAGTGGTTGCAGTAGTTTAACAAGCATAGAGCTCCCGGACAGCGTAACGAGCATAGGGTATGGAGCGTTCTATGGGTGCAATAGCTTAACAAACATAGAGATCCCGAGTAGCGTAACGAGCATAGGAGAAGATGCGTTCTATGGTTGTCCTATAGAAGAAGCAACTATACCTACGTATGCAATAGATTCTATACCTAAAAGAAACATAAAAAAAGTAATAATAACGTGTGGTGACAGCATAGGAAAAGATGCGTTCAGTGGTTGCAGTAGTTTAACAAGTATAGAGATTCCGAGTAGCGTAACGAGCATAGGAGATTTTGCGTTCGATGGTTGCACAAGCTTACAATATAATACATATAATAATGCGAAGTATTTGGGGAATAAAGATAATAAATATCTTGTTTTGGTAGAAGCTATAAACACCGACATAACCGAATGTGAGATTTCCGAAAGCACAAAGTTTATTATGAATGCATTCGAGGATTGCGAAAGCATAACAAGTATAGAGATACCGAGTAGTGTAACGAGCATAGGAAGTGTTGCGTTCTATGGTTGCAGTAGTTTAACAAGCATAGAGATACCGAGTAGTGTAACGAGCATAGGGTGGGGAGCGTTCGAGGATTGCAGCAGTTTAACAAGCATAGAGATACCGAGTAGCGTAACGAACATAGGAAATGAAACGTTCATGAATTGCGATAACTTACAAAACGTATACTTTCACGGTACGGCAAAGGAATGGGATGAAATAGAAATATATTCTGACAATAATCCTCTCACTTCCGCGACAAGGTACTACTATTCGGCAAACGATCCGAAGTTAAGCGACGATTATAATGCCGAAAACAACTACTATCACTATAACAATTATGGCGAAATAGTCGTCTGGCAAAAATAAAGGGTAAGAAAAGCCAAAAATTACAAATCAGGCATTCATTAAGCAGAGCAAAAAAGCTTCGGAATCTGACACCCCAAAAAGTTAAGGCAATAGGCAATATAGTAAGTTACAAGACCTTATAAGATTTATAGGCTTTTGAGAATGAAGAACTTCAAAATGACAGTAAAAACGCCGTTACCTATTGAGTAACGGCGCAAGTATCAGTAGCGTTCTATAAATTCGGCGGGGGTCAGGATTTCGGGATACTCGACTTCAGTATCTGCAAAATCTTTATCGCCGGAAATAAGGACATCGACATTTTCAATGATAGCGGTATATAGGATAGGGTAGTCCTTTTTGTCACGGATCTTGAATAATCCCTCCTTGATTTCGGTGGGAGTATAGACAAGGTCGAAAGATAGTTTAGACAAAAACAAGTCTATATCTTTGGATTTATCGGGCAATTTTCTTTGTATTACGTTTTTTAGTTTGTCAATAACATAGGACGGAATGACGAGTTCATAAAGCAGGAGACATTTATGTAGTGCTTTGGCGGCTTTACCTTCGGGAAAAAGGATAGCCGAGAACAACACGTTGGTATCTACCATAACACGCATATCATGTTACCTCGCGCTTTTGAGGAAGGCGGCGACATCGGATTCGTCACGAATACCTAACTTTTCGGCTTCGCCCTCGAAAGCGGTCTGAACTTCTTTTAAGGCAAGCATAGAAGAATTGGCAATATATACTCGTCCCGTTTTTTCATCAAGGACAAATGCGACCTTGCTGCCTTCGGGCAAGTTAAGATATTTGCGCAGTTCTATGGGAATAGTGACCTGACCTTTTGAAGATATTCTTGTAATTTCTACCATAATGACACCTCACTAAATGTAAAGATTGCTTTATTTTCTTTACTTATAGTATATACCTAAATCGAAAAAAAGTCAATAGTTTAAGAAAAAAATTTAGGAGTAACCGCTATGCGCTACGTAGCAAAAAATTGATTTGGACACATTACCGATTATGCTTGTCAAATGTGAAACAACTTTGTTTAGGACTTACAAAGCAAAAAGGGCTTCGAAATATGCCCCCAAAAGTTAGACACTTTTGGGGGCATATCAAGTTGAGCCTTTTACACGCCGTTTTTCAATCGGTGACGGTCACAAGCAATTGTTTTATCGTCTTGCGGCGAAGGCGCAAGATCATATAAACGAATACCGTCATGGCTATCGCTACGACTATTCCGATCGCCATTATAAACAGCGCGAGTAGTTGTGCGATAGAAATGTACAGCGAAATGTTTGTTATCATTGTTATTATTCCCGTGATGACTTCATACCCGACGCAGGTAAGCACGAATGACACGGGAATAGCTATTATGCAAAGCAAAAGTAATTGAACAAAAAGGAGAGTGGACAGCCTATTCTGTTTAAGCCCCAATGTCAGCATTATTCCGCCAAAGCGCGAAAATACCTTTACGTATTTATCTATCATCAAGACGATGGTCAGTATCAAGCCTATAAACAAAGCGCAACCTATTATCACATAAAGATTGCCGCCCAGCACCTTTATATTGTCCAAATTGTTTATGGTTTTGACGCTGCCTGTTCCGACATAGGCACCGCCGTACTTTTCGAGCCATTCGAGCGCCATTTCTTCGTTCGGCCAAAAATTCAGATACATTCTATATACCGTATTGTATTTGGAATTGAATAGGGCATTGTTGAGATTGAACAAAAATCCCGGATGCGACGACGATATGCTTTTGCGTCCCGTAAGCGAAGCTACTTCCTTTGCGATCACGCCGCTCGTTTTGGCGGTAAAGAGTAGGATAGAATTGCTTTCGTCATTCGTTTTGGGTTTAAGATACACCGAGATCTCTTTGCCCATGACGTCGCTCGGAGTTAGTTCGAAAGCTTCGAGCACATTTTCCGAAATTGCTATCTCGTTTGCTTCGAGCGGTCTGTTGCCCGCGATATACGGATCGTCCTTTCCGAATCGCTGTTTGAGTTCAATATTATCATATTCGTAAAAGAAGCCGTCCTCCGGATCGGTGACACAACTTACGGATATGTTAGAGTACTTCGTTGACGCGTGATATTCTTCGTCGTCTATCATAAGCGTGATGTACGAGGTGTACAATTCGTTTCCTGTCCAGCCGTAAAGCTTTTTTATTTCGGTGGCAAAGTTTTTTGCTTTGTATTTGTCCTCATGAGCGATACCGTCGACGCATATTTCTTTGAACGCATTGTATGTATTTACGGTTTGAGTACAAATATAGTTGGAGGAGATCTTTTCGTGCTCCACAGTGTCCCTTCGCTCGTTTATCGAGGAGTTGTATGCCGTAAACAGGCATATCAAAAAGGCAAGGCAAGCGAATGTAAAGCAAAGCTTTGCGTTCATCCACATATACGCTCTTATGTTGCGTAATGCTATCTTGAACAGGCTTTGACCATTCGATTTCTTATTCATAGCGCACCTCCGCGGATATGGAAGTGTTCTTTATCCTTTTATCGAATACGATGAAAATTCCTATGGTAAACAGCGACAATATGATGAATACTATGGCTTGAACGATAGGTCGGAAATGCGATACGAAGTTGGAACTTATCGTGTCGAACAGGCTCCCGCATAGTCCGATGAAGTAGGAATTGAACGCTATCGCTATCAATGAGCCTATCGCTACTCCCAACAATATGAGCGTTACCGTTATGGAGCAATAGATAAATCCGATCTGCTTGTCGGTCGCGCCGAAGAGCTTCAGTCGGCATATCATTCCCTTGCGTTGCCTATAAAAAATGGCTATAAGCGAATATATGATAAAGACGACCATTATGCCGAGTACCGCCGTCACTGCACCGAAAAAGGCTACCGCCGTATCTATCATCTCGTATGACGAGAGGTCGTTAGGCTTGCAATCTTTGCCGAGCTTCATAAAATATCTGTATTCGCCGTGTAATGTTTTGGAGTCGTCGAAATTCATGCACAGCACGTCGAATTGCGAAACGTCCGAAACGAGATAGATATGCGCCGCGGGTATGGGGACCTCGTTGGAATGTCGATTTTTGTAGTTGTATATTTTTGTATAATCGGAGATGCCCACTACGGTAAATTTCATTTCCTCGACTTCCGAGAGGTCGATCTTATCATCGGGATCGACATAGGAGCCGTCGGGCGAAAAGCTCACCTCGCTGCCTATGGTCGCGCCTATCCTTTCCGCCGTGTCCGAATTTATGAGCATTTCTCCGTTTTCTTTGGGAAGTCTGCCTTTTGTTACGGCTTGCGAGTATTTTTCCATCAGCTCTATGCCTTCGCCGGTCAACATATAAATTTTGAGAGTGAACGTAGGCTCTTGATTTATCGCATTTTCTTCGCTGATTGCATACGTAGAAGGGGTGGAGTTGATCTGTTTATTCGATATTATCGTAGAGTATTGCGTTATACCGTATTTTGTGCCGTATATCGGCTCTCCGCCGTGCTCCGTCGCCGTGTCCAGATCGATATCGCTAACGGTCAATGTGTTGAAATTGTACATATCGTTTAAGCCGCTGTAAAATCCGTCGGGTATATCGATAAGCACCGATATGACCGACAGCAGAGCCGCTATAAACAACACCAAAATAGTCCCTATAAGCGCTATCGAGCGAAAAAGGAACTTGAGCTCCGAAAATATGATTTTTGTTACCCGGGTCATACTGCCTCTTTTATAGAGTTTATTTCATCACTAAACACCCTTCCGTCAGACATGGTAATGATGCGCTTTGCCTTTTGCACATCTACCATGTCATGAGAGACCATAATTATCGTTTTCCCCGAATTATTAAGTAATGCGAGTATTCGCATTATATTGTCGCTGTTTGCCGTATCCAGATTGCCGCAAGGTTCGTCGGCGAGTATGTACGACGGGTCGTTCACAATGGCGCGCGCTATTGCAACGCGCTGTTGTTCGCCGCCCGAAAGATTGCGAGCGTGTTCGTTCGCCTTTGCCGTAAGCCCGACTTCGTGTAAAGCGGCGATTACGCTTTCTTTGTTTTGCTTGCTTTTTCCGCCGGCAAGAATGAGAGGCAATTCGACATTTTGAAATACTGTGTAGCTTGGCTCCAAATAAAAGCTTTGGAATACGAAACCCACCTTTTTGTTGCGAAAATGCGCTATTTCCTTGCTGTTGAATAAAGAAATATCGCTTCCGTCCACTATCACCTTGCCCAAGGTGGGAGCGTCGAGCGAGCCGATGATATTGAGCAGCGTCGATTTGCCGCTGCCCGATTTACCGGTGATCGCTACGAATTCTCCGTCGTGTATTTCGAGACAAACATCATTGAGCGCGCGGAAAGAGATCTTCCCGTGCTGAAACTCTTTTACAACGTTTTGAACTTTGATCATTTATCGTCGATCCGTGTTCTCTTAAATTTTTTCCCTCTATAAATATTATATATTATTGTATGAGATGTGTCAAGTAAATAACAAAGAAAAAATAAAATTATCATTATAACTTTGCTCAAAAATGTCAAAAAAGAGAGAACGATATTTCGTTCTCTCTTTGGAGCGTTTTATACGGTTTTTTAAGCGTTCAAAGCTTTTTCCACTTCGCTTCTTAATACTGATTCGGACAAGGAGCCTTGCATAGTAAAGGTAATATTGCCATCCTTGCCGACTATGGCAGTGAAGGGATACGGTCCTATGCCACCGTAAGCGCTGTACATTTTCGCTGTTTCGCCGTCCATTTCGTCTTGAAGGAACAGGATCTTGAAGTCCAACCATTCAGGATGATATGACGGGATCCATATTTCGGGCTTTTCAAGCACTTGACCGTGTATTGCGACTACCGTCACGCCGTATTCCTCGGCAACTCTGTTGAAGCCGGGAAGTTCTGCTACGCAAGGACCGCAATAGGTCTGCCAGAAGTTTACGACCACGACCTCACCCAAATGGTCTTTCAGATCGAAAGTTCGGTCGAGTAGAGCAAAGCGATCCATTTCGTCGTCCCAGCCGTATTGCTTTAGCGACATTTCGGGGGCCTTTGAGCCTATGCCTATGCTTGCGACATCGGGCTCCGGCTGTACGTTAAAGTATATGAGCGCGGTAAGCAGTACGGCAAATGCGACTGCCCACGCCGCAAATCTTATCCAAAATGTCTTGTCGCGTTTCTTTGATTTGCTCGGAGCGGGCGCGCTTTGCGGCTCTACATCCGCGTAGCCTCCGTCCGATACCATAAGGCGCACGTTGCTCTTTTGCTCTGACTGTACGGCTACAGGCTCGTTTGAACTTGCGGCTATACCGGCAGTGGCGAGAGCGGGCGATTTCAGATTCATGGTGTTGAGCGGTTTTGCTTGCGTATCGGGCGCATCCACATCGTTTTTGCGAAGGAATATTTTTGCGCCCTTCCAAGAAATGGCTTTTGCGGGACATACCGAAATGCATTCGCCGCAATTGATACATTCATGATCGCCGACGTGCTTTACGTCCATTTTGCAATGCTGTATGCAAAGTCCGCAGTCGGTGCACTTGTTGTCGTCAAGTTTTACGCCTATCAGCGAAATTCCGTTAAAGAAGCCGTAAATGGCGCCTAACGGGCATAAGAAACGGCAGAACGGTCGATAGAGCAACACGCTCGCTACTATTATCACGCAGAGGACGGCGAATTTCCAAGTGAAGATGGGGCCGAGCATGGCGAGCAAGTTGCGACTGCCCGATTGATTGAGCGGATTGAGTATAAGTCCGAGTCCGCCCTCGAATGTTCCCGCGGGGCAAATGAATTTGCAAAAGCCGGGTACTGTCGCTCCGACGGCGGAGAACATGAGCGGGATCGCCACAACGATCACAATCAATATAAGATATTTGAAGTAGGAGAGCAATCGCGTATACTTGCTTTTGCCTATCTTCGGAGTCTTGATCTTATAGAGCAATTCCTGTCCGAGTCCGACGGGGCAGAAGAATCCGCATATCATACGTCCGAGTATCAAGCCGAACAACGCGATTATTCCGAATACGTAATACGCCGTCGTGGTTTTCGAAGCCGTAAGCGCGTTTTGCAATGCGCCCAACGGACAAGCGGCAACGGCTCCCGGGCACGAATAGCAATTCATACCGGGGACGCACGCGTATTTCGAATTTCCCTTGAATATGGTACCGTTTATATATCCTTTCAAATTTGCATTATATAGAAGGAAGGTATAAAATTGTATTATCCTGCGTCTTGTTGGGAAGTTGTTTACTATCCAATTAAAAGCTTTCTTCATGATATCACCCCAGTCCTATGCATTCGGTGCATATATTTACGGCTTTTGTGAGCACCGCCGCGGCGCCGCTGTTCATTATGCCTGCAACGATAAACGCCGCCGCCAAAGTCAATACGGCTATGCGTGCGAAAAGTCGAGTAATTTGTACCGATCGTTCGGGCGCGTGCTTTCGCACCGTTTTATAAAGAGCATAGCCCGCAATTATCAAGATAAGGAAGAATATGCCGACGAGAGCTATGTATCCGCCCGTTATATCGCCGGAGTTCAATATCCAGGTCATCATGAACGGAGCTAACATGAGCAATTCCACGGCAAACATGGAAATAGCGGCAAGTATGATCGTAAAGATCACAGCTCCGTTTTTGTCAGGCCCTTTTTCGGTCGGAACGGAATTTTTGTCGCCCGAAGCTATGGCTCTTTTTACCCATTTCACTTCGGATCTTACGGCGAAATGCTCGTGAATGACTGCGGTGATGCACAGCGCAAGTCCTATTATTACAAACGCTATAAGGTTACGCACAAGCACGATGACGTCCTCGCGCAATCTGTTCGAGTGGAAATGCGACGGATCGAACACATAGACCATTATGTAAATTCCGTAGCAAAGCAGTACGGCAGTTGTCAGACACCAAACGATTATGCGCGCCCTTTCGAGCTTGCTTATGTTTTCGCGTGCAAGAGCGAATTCTTCCGATTCGCCTTCCTCCGGCATACGCGCTTTGAGCAAACGCAATGTTTTGTCGTCATCACGGCAGATCTTGCGTTTTTCTTTTATGGGGAATACTACCGACAGCACAAAACCCGCAATTATAGCGGCGATCCATAGGCACAGAAAAACGATAGGCAGTATCAAACGAGAGCTCAATCTTTCCGTGGTATAGATAACGTCCAGCCCTTCGCTTATTCCACTGTAATAAAGCTCGGCGATTTGCGCTATAAACACGACGCCAACGATAGCCGTAAATATCGCGAGAAAAATTCCGTACCATCGACGTATTTTTTCGAATTTATTCAAAGCGACCTCCTATATCAAAGTAATTTATATGATTATATCATATAAGTGCAGATAAGTCAATATTTTTAGCGGAAAAATATCTTGTAAACTTTGTCTGATCGCATTTACAAATGAGCAACTGTAAAATTTTATATAAATAGGGGATATTTAAGGTCGGTTTTGGCTGGAAATATCTTCTTTTGTCATTATTTCCTTTTCTTGTACTCCGAGTTTTTTCCATACCCATATCATGACGGGAAGGGTAATAAGGATCGCTGCCGCATCTGCAATGGGAGCCGCCCAAGCAACGCCCATAACGCCGAGCCCGAGGGGAACGATAAATGCGAATAAGATCGATAAAATGTCTCGCAGGAAGGAGAGCGGCGCGGCGAGTTTTGCGCGTCCGATAGACTGTAAAAAGATCGAACAGACCTTTTGCAGACAGGTAAAAACGATAAGCATTAAATAGATCCTAATACAGGGGATCGCAAATTGCATATAAAGCTCCGCGTCAAGTCCTTCCGAACCTCCGCCCGCGCCGAACATGGAGATAAATATGCCGGGGAAAGCCTCGAATAATACGGTAAACAAAAGACAAATTCCCGCGGTCCATATAAGGACAAGTTTTAAGAGCTGTTTCACTCTGCCGTATTGTTTTGCTCCGTAGTTGTAACCGACTATGGGTTGTGCACCCACCGCGATCCCTATGGCAACGTTGAGAACGATCTGAAACAGCTTCATGATGACGACGAATGCCGCAAGAGGAATGTCTGCACCGAATTCGCTCGCCATGCCGTAGCGCACAAACAGTACGTTGTTTACTATCGTTGTGGCAACGATACACAGTTGCGTGAGAAAGCTTGATATGCCGAGCGCCATGATCTTAAAAAGAATTTTGAAGTCGGGAACAAAACTTTTCCATTGGATCTTGAAATTTTTACTTCGCACAAGATAGCACGCGCAGATGACAAAACTGACAAACTGTCCGATAATTGTCGCATAAGCGGCTCCTTGTATTCCGAGATCGAGCGCGTAGATCGCGATAGGATCGCCGATGATATTGAGGACCGCGCCCACGATCATGGCGAACATGGCATATCCGGGTGCGCCGTCGGCACGGATGATTGCCGCAAGACAGTTTTGCACGAGCGCAAGCGGCATCATTGCATAAATGATGATTCCGTAATCATGCGCAAGGGAGAGATTCGCCTTCGTTCCGCCGAGAAGCATCAAAAGGTCGTCGCTCCAAAGATAGGCAATGAGGATGACTATGCAACCGGATAAAAAAGAGGCGAGAATGGCGTTACCGACGCCGCGATGTAGCTTTTCGCTCTTTCCTTCGCCCAAAGAAACGGAGAGCCATGCCGCCGCGCCGTCTCCGAAAAACAGGGAAAGTCCCCAACCGATGACCGTGATCGGAAAAATGACGCCCGTCGCCGCATTGCCTAAATATCCAACTTTGCTGTTTCCCACGAAGATCTGATCCACAATGTTGTATAGACAGGAAATGATGAGGGAGAGAATACATGGAACTGCAAACTTCACGAGGAGTTTGCCGATCTTTTCTTTGCCGAGATAATTGCTGTTTTCCATAACAACCTCCAAAGAAGAGCAAAACGGCGCGAGACCCCTCGTGCCGTTAAAAAAAACGACACTCCTGCGACTGCTTCCGTACCGTAATCAGATTTACGCGCGTGGGCGCCACATGTGTCGTTAAGCTCTATAAAATTATGTTGGTATTATATCAAGAAGCGCCGTAAATGTCAAGCAAAATTTCAAAGCGTTTTAGCGTTCAAATGGACATAAAATTCCAGCTTTAATTCAATGAAAACAAAGCCGATCCGTTGAGATTAGCTTTTTACGTTTTTTACTTAAAGGATATTAATCCGGCGAACTTATTTGTTTTTTCTCATCCTATTGCAATATTTGTTATTTTGAGATCGGGAGCCGCACTACGTCATAAATTTCGTAATAAATTTATTTTTTAGTTAAGTTCGTAACAATAAATATGATCATAGGCAATATAAACAAAACAAGTCCAATGCCTGCGCCTATGCCCAGACCGACCCATATTCCCAAATTCCAAAATTTGGCTACGATCATACCTATTAATATTGATAAAATAAACATTGCGCCGAATAAAAGGCACATTCTCTTTATTCTTTTTTTGACAATTTCTTTCTCTGCGTTGATAGGTTCGATTTCGGTGTCAATATATTCTTCTCTTGTTTCCAATCCAATTTCTTTAAGCTGATCTTTTCTGCCTTTTTCGGTAATATGATAATGAGTTCCGGCAACATATCCTGTCGAAGGAGTTTCGGCTCCATGAGCTGCGCCTTTATAAGGCATTTGCTGAGTAAATTCTTTGACATCGTTTGGATTTTGTTCGCTCAAAATCTTTTATTCCTCCTTACTGTAAATTCGTCAAGACAATAACAGATCCAAATATATTTTCGTTTTTATGCTTTCGGCTTTAATTCGTATCCGTCTTTTTTATCGATTATTATAAATCCCAAAGCGGATATCTCGTCGCGGAGCGCGTCGCTTGCCGCCCATTCCTTGTTTTGGCGAGCTGTCAAACGCTTTTCGGCAAGTTCTATTACTTCCTTCGGAGCGTCCACCTTTTCCGCTTGCGGTACGGTATCCAGCCTCAATCCCAAAACTGCGTCGAATTTTTGCGCCAACTCGTAAATTTGTTTGGAATGAGCTTCTTTAAGCATATTCCATAAAACGCCCAAAGCAAGCGGAATATTTATGTCGTCGTTTATCGCTTCAATGAAGTCTCTCTGAAATTTTTCGAGCTTGCTTTGAGGTATCTCTGCTTTGCCGTTTTTGTGCTCGTCTATGGCGGAAAGCAACCTCGAATAGGCGGTTTTCGCCGCGTCCAAAGCGGCAAAGGTGAAGTTGAGCGTCTTGCGATAGTGGGTGTTAAGGCAGAAATATCTGAATACCATAGGGGAGTATCCCTTTGCTTCAAGGTCGGAAACGGTGTACGTGTTGCCGAGCGACTTGCTCATTTTGCCGCCGTCCACTTGCATAAATTCGCCATGCATCCAGTAATTTACAGTCTTGTGCCCTTCGAGCGCTTCGATCTCGTTTTCGTGGTGAACGGGGATATGATCTACGCCGCCCGTGTGAATGTCGAATCGAGAACCGAGGTATTTTTTGCTCATGGCGCTACATTCGATATGCCAACCGGGATAGCCCATTCCCCAAGGCGAGGGCCATTGCATAATGTGCTCTTTTGACGCTTTTTTCCACAGAGCAAAGTCTGCGGGGTGACGCTTTTCGTCGTTCACGTCCACCCGCGCGCCGGCAATTTGGTTTTCGAGATCAAGCCCGCTCAATTTGCCGTAAGAGGGGAATTTGGATATATCGAAGTAAATGCCGTCGTTTATTTCATAGCCGTAGCCGAGCTCGACGAGCTTTTTTACATATTCTATCATATCGGAAATGTGATCGGTCGCCTTTGCGATGATCTCCGGCTTTCCTATGTTGAGCTTGTTTAGGTCGGACATAAATGCTTCGGTATATTTTTCGGCGATCTCGTATACCGTTTTTTGTTGCTCGCGGCTTGCCTTTTCCATTTTGTCCTCGCCCTCGTCGCCGTCCGAAAGAAGGTGGCCTACGTCGGTGATATTCATCACGCCTTTAAGTTTGTAGCCGTTGTATTTCAGCACGCGCCTTACGCTGTCCATAAATAGGTAAGCGCGCATATTGCCTATGTGCGCGTAATTATATACCGTGGGACCGCATGAATACATGGTCACGACTTTGCCGATAGGTATAAATTCTTCTTTTTTTCGGGAAAGGGTATTATAAAATCTTATCATAAATTCTCCTATAGGATCGATAATGTGTTAACGGCGTTGTCCAAAGCCTCGTAAGCTTTGGTGTATTCTTCGCCCGTGAATGCCTTTGCAAGCGCACTTTCTATTGCGGACAAGCGTGCGTCGAGATACTCTTTGCCGAGCATTGTGAT
>CANQUR010000028.1 GCA_947627075.1 uncultured Clostridia bacterium | reverse complement strand
ATGCTCTCCGTCATACTTTTGCAACGAGGGCGATAGAGTGCGGAATGGACGTAAAGAGCCTATCCGAAATACTCGGACATAAGAATCCGACAATAACTCTGAATACATATACACACTCGCTTATGGAGCATAAATCCGAAATGATGAATAAACTCGGAAAATTACTCTAAAAGTGGCTATTTTGCCTTGAAAATATTGCAAAATGAGGCAAAAATGCAGATTTTTATCTTGGCTGAAACACATGAAAAAGTTCATCAAATATATTATTTGACGCCCTTTTTTAAGGAGAAAAGTGCATCAAAAAAAGAAACTACGGCATTTTTACAGGTAGAAATTTAAAGAATTATGGTATACCGTATTAAAATAGTTGCGTTTTGCCTTTTCAAGTAGTAAAATATAGTCGTAAAAGTTTATCAAATAATATATTAGGCGAACTTTTCGGAACTGCAAAAGTTCATCAAAAAAGGAAGTATTGTTAATGAAACGTATAATTTCGATTTTTGTTTTAATTGTAATATGCTTTGTTTGTATGGCAGGTTGTTCTCCAAACGGTAAGGGAGATTCATCACTTTCCGAAAATCATAATCATAAATTTACGGAAGAGATAGTCAGTGCTACTTGTACAGAAGATGGCTATATAAAGAAAAAGTGCACGAACTGCGACTACGAAGAGATCAAAATTATAAAAGCAAAGGGTCATGATATAAGCAGGGTACAAATAAATGCGACTTGTGAAGCCGATGGTTACATAAGCGAGACCTGTTCAAAGTGTGATTATGAAAATATTAAAATACTTCAAGCTACAGGCCATGATATAAGCATAAATAAAGTAGACGCAACATGCACGGAAAATGGCTTTGAAACTGAGACTTGCTCAAAATGTGACTATGAAAAAACAGAAATTCTTTTTGCTACAGGTCATGATCTTAAGGGGCAAAAAGTAGATCCGACTTGTGAAAAAGATGGGTATGTTGATCAAAAATGCACAAAATGTAATTATTCAATAAAAGAAACGCTAAAAGCTACAGGGCATATACCTTCTGCAGCTACTGTTGAAAATAGAATAGAGCCTACCTCCACGCAAGATGGCAGTTACGTTCTGGTAACGAGATGTTCAATATGTAAAAAAGAGCTTAGCCGACAAAAAAACATTTTACCTGCCACTGGTGGTTCCGATCAAGATGAACAAACAAATGCTTATAAAGCAGAATGGGAAAGCAATACGTTATTCAACCTTCTTCCGTTCCCATCGTTTGGCAAATGCGATATGATATCCACAAGTGAACAAAATTTGCCGCTTGGAATATATAAAGGACATGTAGAAGCGATTTTTTCGGAAGCTACGATTGATGAAGTACGGCGTTATGTTGCTACGGTGAAAGCAAATGGGTATTCAAAAGTAGTAAGTGAAGTTAATCAAAGTGGGGCATACTCGTTTACGGCTTACAGTTCAGACAGTAAATATATGGTAGCGATAGGATATGCGCAGAGCATGTTTACTATCGTGATTTATAAACTTTAATATTGAGCGGAGGCATAGTCATGAAAAAGTCTTTACAATTTATAATTATAAGTGTTATTGTACTTTGTATGTGTTTAATACTATTTGCTTGCAAATCAAGAAACGATACACCGTCCGAAGAGGAAAGTATTGTACCTATCTACAAGGGGATGACTATAAATGGCGATACTGTTCAAGCAAATTTAGCGGTAGCAACATCATCAATTGAGAATCCGCAAGTACTCATAGGAAGTGACATATATATAACGGTTCATATAGATAATCCCGACAAGTTCGAGATAGTTTCTTTTACGATAAATAATGATAAGTATATAAACTATATGTTTGAAAGTGGCTCAGATGCCGAGAACATTATAATTAAGACAAAAGTAGGTATGAATGCCGGCGATTATGAGTATACTATCGATTCAATAAAATATATAGACGGTACAAATATTAAAGATGTCATTGTTGACGGTGAAAGAACTATTACGCTAACGGCATTTGAAGGGAAAAAACCTTCCACAGACGATCCGTCCGAAAAAGACCCATCAAACGATAATCCGCATAAAGATGACTCGTCAAGCGATGATGCTCCACAAGAAGATGATCCAAAACCACAGGAGCCGAGCTATGATCTCAGTGGAATAAAGTTTGAAAATAAAACTGTTACTTATGACGGTGATTCACACAGCCTCACTATAAGTGGAACATTACCGAACGGCGTAACGGTTGTTTATGATAACAACGACAAGACTGACGTTGGAATTTATGAAATAGTTGCTAAACTTATCGCAAACGGTTCTGAGTTAAAGACTATGACTGCAACGCTTACTATAAATAAAGCAACGTATAACATTGATGCGGTCAAATTTGAGGATGTTACGGTAACGTATGATAAAAATAAACACACGATAATCGCCGACAATCTTCCCGAAGGGGTAAGTGCAACATATATGTGCACGGGGAAAGAGACGGTAGAGTTTATCGACGTCGGCGAGTATACAATAGTCGCACATTTTAATGGCGACGAAAAGAACTACGAGGAAATCCCGGACAAGACTGCAACGCTTACTATAAATAAGGCGGCGTATGATATGAGCGGCGTCAAATTTGAGGATGTTACGGTAACTTATGATGCAAATAAACACACTATAACCGCCGACAATCTTCCCGAAGGTGTTAGTGTATCATATAGTTCAGACAATGGTAGTTACGAAGAAGGTTTTATCAACGTAGGTGATTATGAAATAACTGCTCACTTTAATGGTGACGATAAGAACTATGAAGATATCCAAGACAAGAAAGCTACCCTTAAAATAATTAAAGCTTCGGTGCAAGGGATTTCGTTTTCGTCCAAAACTTATATTTATGATGGACAGGAACATACGCTTGAAATAGAAGGCGAGCTACCGGAAGATATAAAGGTTACATACTCAAGTGAAAGCAACAATTCTACTTCATTTATAAATGCCGGTGAATACAAAATAATCGCACATTTCGAAGGTAGCGGCAATTTCAACAATCTTCCCGATATGACTGCGACGCTTACGATTAGCAAGGCAACTTACGATATGAGCGGCATCAAGTTTAACGGCAAAACCGTAACTTACAATGGTGAAAAGCATTCGCTGTCGGTTGAAGGACTTCCGAGCGGTGTTACTGTTGCATATAGTTGTAAAGATCATACCGGAACAGAGTTTGTGAATGCCGGTATCTATGAGCTTACCGCGACTTTCACCGTTGACGATAATCACAACGGCATTGCTCCGATGACTGCGACGCTTACGATTAGCAAGGCAACTTACGATATGAGCGGCATAACGTTTGCCGCAAAAACCGTAACTTACAATGGCGAAAAGCATTCGTTATTGATAGATGGCACGCTTCCGAGCGGTGTTACTGTTGCATATAGTTGTAAAGATCATGCCGAAACCGAGTTTGTGAATGCCGGTACCTATAGATTTATCGCGACTTTCACCGTTGACGATAATCATAACGAAATTGCTCCGATGGCGGCGACCCTCACAATCGAAAAGGCCACTTATAACATGGATGGTGTGGCATTCGATGATTCCACAGTAATTTATGATGGTGCAGAACACACAATAGAAATCACGGGCAAACTTCCCGAAGGCGTCGAAGTTACGTACATTTGCGAAAATAATAACACCCTAAAGTTCAAAGATGTAGGCACATACAAATTCACTGCTACTTTTACCAATGACGCTAATCACAACACAATTAATCCGATGACTGCGACCCTCACAATAGTTCAATCTGAAGTTAATGACATAATATTTGAAGGAAAAACATTTACTTATGATGGTCAACCGCACACAATAGAAATCATGGGCAAACTTCCCGAAGGCGTCACTGTTTCCTACAGCGCCAAAGGATATGAAGGCGTGCAGTTTACAACCGCAGGCTCATATACAATAACCGCCCATTTTACTTCGGACAACAACTATAAGAACATTCCCGATATGAAGGCAACGCTCACGATCAACAAAGCGACGTATAACATGAAAAGTGTAACGTTTGACGGTAAAACTGAAATCTACAACGGTAATGTTCATAAGTTGGAGATAAGCGGTAATCTTCCCGCCGGTGTAAAAGTCACTTACACTTGCAATAAAGGTGATTGCAAAACCGGGTTCGTAGAAGCGGGTGAATATGAAATAACGGCGCATTTTGAAGGCGACTACAATAACTATGAGAATATTCCAGATAAGACAGCGACGCTCACGATTAACAAGGCGACGTATGATATGAGCGGCGTATCATTTAACGGTAAAACCGAGATCTACAATGGTAAAACACATAAGTTGGAGATAGGCGGCAAACTTCCCAGAGGCGTAGATGTCACATACACTTGCAATAAAGGCGATTGCAAAAATGGATTTGTAGATGTGGGTGAATATGAAATAACGGCGCATTTTGAAGGCGATTACAAGAACTATGAGAATATTCCCGATAAGACGGCAACGCTCACGATTAACAAAGCGACGTATAACATGAACGGCGTAACGTTTGACGGTAAAACTGAAATCTACAACGGTAATGTTCATAAGTTGGAGATAAGCGGTAATCTTCCCGAAGGTGTAAAAGTGACGTATATTTGCAACGAAGGTGATTGCGAAGTCGGGTTCGTGAATGCGGGCAAGTATGAAATAACGGCGCATTTTGAAGGCGACTACAAGAACTACGAGAAAATTGAGGACAAGACGGCAACTCTAAATATTATAAAAGCTTCTGTACAAGGGATTTCGTTCGTGTCTGAAATTTATGTTTACGATGGACAAGAGCATAAGCTTGAAGTAAAAGGTGAATTGCCAAAAGATATAAAGATCACGTATACAAGCGACAATAAAAAACTCAATTCATTTATAAATGTTGGTGTATATAAAATAACGGCACATTTCGAAGGGAACGAGAATTATAATGATCTTCCCGATATGAGCGCTACACTTACAATTACCAAAGCGACTTACAATATGAGCGGCGTAACCTTTGAGGATGAAAGCGTTATTTATAACGGCGAAACGAAAATATTGCGGATAAAAGGAAATCTTCCGAAAGAAGTAAGGGTGATATACACCTGTGAAAACGGTGATTGCGAGGTCGGTTTTACCAATGCCGGTAAATATAAGATAACAGCGCATTTTGAAGGAGATGCCGAAAATTATAATCTTATCGATGATAAGGTCGCAACGCTTACGATTAACAAAGCAAAGTACGACATGAGCGGAATAGAATTTAATGGCATTGAAGAAACATATGATGGCAATGCACATAACTTAACGATAAGTGGAGTACTCCCAGCAAACGTAGAGGTAACTTATACGTGTGATAGAGGAGATTGCAAAGATGGGTTTGTAAATGCCGGTGACTATAAGATAACAGCACATTTTAAGGGCGACGAAACTAATTATGAGAAAATCGAGAATAAGATTGCTGTACTCAAAATAAATAAGCGTTTTGTAACAGTTAAATTCAGCGGGAATACTATAATTAAATATGACGGAAATTCTCATAAAAATGACGTTTCGGCTACCATAGAAGGGCTTGTAAATAATGACAATGTCAACGTAATTTACTCATATAGCGGCGAAATGATCGAGGCGGGAACATATAGAGTTACAGCTTCTATCAGTGGAAACGATAATTATATTCTTTCCGGGGATGTCGAATTTGCCGTTACAATAACGCGCGGCAAGCATAAGGTCGTATTTAAGCAAGACGGACAAAATGATATTACTTTCGACATCGAAGATCTTGCGGATTTTGATGAAGAAATGATTCCTCAACCTCATCAGATCGATGGCTATACGGTTACTTGGGAGAATGTAAATTTAAAAAAGATTACGACCGATTTGACGATAAATGCCGTCAAAACACCAATAAATTATACCATAAATTATGAGCTTGGCGGCGGCAATAACAATAAAGACAATCCGCATGATTATAACATAGAGACCCCCAAGACTCAACTTAAAGATCCCACTCGAGAGGGCTTTGAATTTGGCGGTTGGTATTCAGATAGTGATTATAAAACAAAGGTCGAATATGTTGGCGGTAAAGAGATAGGAAATAAAACGCTTTACGCTTATTGGATTTCTTATAAAATTGTAAGTAGCGGTGACCTTGATCTTGATCAGCCCAACAAAAAACTTACCGCGCAAGTTTCATCGAGCACTGAGTATTATGATTTGACTGATAAAATACGTGTAGATGACGGTTGTACTTTTGAACTTACGGCGGATAGGGGCGGCTCACAAAAATATCTTGAAAAAATTATGACCTTAAATTATGGCATAAATACAGCGTATTTGTTTATTAAGCACCCGGCTTTGGATCATTATGAAGTATATACCATTGAAATTTATCGTCGCAGCGTATTCGTTTTTGACTTTGAAAGTAATGGCAAAATTGTTCAGAATGGTGAGATGGAGGAGTTTACGAAAATTCCCGAGCCGCAGGCTCCTCATCGCGATGGATATAAATTCAAATATTGGACTCTTAAAGGTGAAGATAAACAAGTTTCTTTCCCCTATGAAGTGAAGCAAGAACTTTATTTTGTTGCGAAGTACGAAATAATTAATTATCAAATAAATTATTATTTAAACAGTGGTGACAATGCTTCGAACAATCCCGCTACATACAATGTAGAGGAGTTGAATATTAATTTGCAAAAAGCAACTCGTAAAGATTATACTTTTATGGGTTGGTATTTGGACGCCACTTATGAGCAAGAGATAACCCAAATATCCAAGGGTATGTTGGGCGATCTTGACATTTATGCAAAATGGGTCTTTGGCACCGAAGGATTGCACTATGTACTTAATGACACTTATTATACCGTTAACAGCTATTCTGGTACGAGCGATTATGTGATTATTCCGGATACATGGGAGAATTTGCCGGTTACTCAAATAGCGGCAAAAGCGTTTGAAAATTGTTCGCAGATTACCGAGGTAGTTATTCCCGACAGCGTCATTCAGATAGACACAGGGGCATTTTTGAATTGTGATTCGCTCGAGAGCATAACTTTGCCGTTTATAGGGAAAAGCAAAGATATAACTGTGCCCGGAGAAGAAACTGTTTTAGGCTATATATTCGGCAAAGCGTCAAGTGGTTATTCGAGTGTGGACGTTCAAGCCGGACGTGTAACGTTGCAAGATTACCCCGCAAAAGATTATACGACTTCGCATAAAACAAGCAGCGCATATTTTTGGATTCCGAGCGCTTTAAGAAACGTTACTGTTTTGGGCGGTGATATTTTTGCTTATGCCTTTGACAATTGCAAAGCGATTACATCCATTAAACTCCAAGATGGGATAACAAGTATTGGTGACAATGCTTTCTATAATTGCAGTAGCCTTACGAAGATAATTATCCCTGATAGTGTAAACTCTGTCGGCAACAACGTATTTATTGGATGCGGTTCTTTGACATACATAAAACTTTCGGATAGTTTAACGACAATTGGCGCGAGTATGTTCAATGGATGTGGCTCTTTACAAAGTGTAACGATCCCGAATAGTGTAACGGCAATAGGCAATTTTGCATTCAAGGGAAGCGGTCTTACAGAAATAACCATTCCGGCAAACGTAGAGACAATAGGGTATTTGGCGTTCAATGAATGCACTTCACTCACAAAAGTAATTTGGAATGCAACCGGTTGCACAAAAGCCGGTGCATATGGTTATGAGGCTGATAAAACTAATCTTACCCAAGATTCGGATCTTACCATATTCAAAGGTTGCAATTCGTTAACGACGGTTGTAATAGGTGAGTGTGTAGAGAGTTTGCCTGATTATGCGTTTTATGGTTGTGGCGGCTTTACGGAGATAACGATTCCGGATAGTGTAACAAACATAGGCGAAGATGCGTTTGAAGGTTGCAGCGGACTAAGGAAAGTAATTATAAACAGTGTAGCGGATTGGTGTAAAATTTCTTTTGGCACCGCTTATGCTAATCCATTATATTATGCAGGCTATTTATACTCAGCAAATGATGATAGGATTATTACATCGCTTATAATACCGGAAGATATAACCAAAATCAAAGATTATACGTTCTGTGGTTGCAAAGTACTTGAGAGTGTAACATTAGGGAATAGTGTAACCTCGATAGGCGCTTGTGCGTTTGAAGGTTGCAGTAGTCTTGAGGAGATAACGATTCCGGACAATGTAACTATTATAAATGGTTCTGCTTTTGAGGGTTGTAGCAGACTAACAAGCATAACAATTCCGGAAAATGTATCCTCGATAGGCAATTCTGCATTTAAGAATTGTACTTCTTTGGCTATAGTAAATTGGAATGCCGTAAACTACACAAAAGCTGGTTCTTCATATTATCCTATATTTGATGGTGCGGGGAATGATTGCACTCTTATATTAGGTAGCGAAGTAACAAATATACTTGATTATACATTCAAATCGTTTAGTGGACTTAAAGTTGTAATCATGGTGGAAAATATAACCAATATTGGTGAAGGGGCATTCAATGGATGTAGCTCTCTTGAGAGTATAACATTACCGTTTGTAGGGCGTAACATGAATGCAACATCTGCAAGCAAAACGACGCTATTTGGTTATATATTCGGTAGTGAAAAATATGATGGCGGAACTGCAAGAAAGCAATATTATGGTAGTGGGTCTTCTTCTTATGCTACATACTATATTCCTTCAAGTTTGAAAAATGTAACTATATTGGGTGGAAAAATGCTTTACGGTGCATTCTATGGCTGCAGTAGGCTTACATCGATAACGATAGGCGAAAGTGTAACAAGCATAGGCGAGCGGGCGTTCTATGGATGCAGCGGACTTACGAAAATAACGATCCCGGAAAAAATAACAACAATAGGCGATTATGCGTTCGATGGTTGCAGCGGACTTGAGAGCGTAGCAATAGGCGATGGTGTAAAAACGATAGGCGCGGGGGCGTTCGATGGTTGCAGCGGACTGAAAAGTGTAATAATACCGAAAAGTGTAACAACGATAGGCAATTATGCGTTCGATGGTTGCAGTAGTTTACAAGAGATAACGATACTTGGGAATTTAAGAAATATAGGGGTTAATACGTTCGGTGGATGTAACAATATAAATTCGGTTACTATAAATAGTATAGAATCTTGGTTAGGCCTAGAATTTAATGATATATATTCTAACCCATTATATTCTGAAGCAAAGCTGTATATAGATGGTGAGGAATATACAAATTTTACAGTGCCTGAGGGAATTATCAAAATTGGGAATTATGTTTTCTATGGATGTAGTAGCCTTACGAGCGTAACGATCCCGGAAAATGTATCCTCGATAGGCTCTTATGCGTTTGCTAACTGTACTTCTCTTGAGATTGTAAATTGGAATGTAGTAAATTGTACAAGTGTAAATTGTGCATTCAGTGGTGCGGGGAATGATTGTACACTTACAATAGGCGATAACGTAAC
This sequence comes from uncultured Clostridia bacterium, assembly GCA_947627075.1. Classification (GTDB taxonomy): domain Bacteria; phylum Bacillota; class Clostridia; order Christensenellales; family Pumilibacteraceae; genus CAG-552. The sequence continues at coordinate 4,105 of CANQUR010000028.1, read as the reverse complement.
AAGTATACCCGCCGGTGCGTTCGAATCTTTTACAGGACTTACGAGTATTATGATTCCGGAAGATGTAACCTCGATAGGTTATAGTGCGTTCGCTAATTGCATTTCTCTTGAGACTGTAAATTGGAAAGCAGTAAATTGCACGAGCGCTGGTTCACGCTCTTATCCTATATTCGACGATGCGGGAAGTAACTGTACACTTATAATTGGTGACAATGTAACAAGTATACCCGCCTATGCATTCGAATATTTTGTAGGGCTTAAGAACGTAAAAATACCGAATAGTGTAACGACAATAGGCGATTCTGCGTTTGAGGGTTGCAGTGGGCTTATCGGAGAATTGGTAATACCGGATAGAGTGACGAGCATAGGCGATAATGCGTTCTATGGTTGTAGCGGGCTTATCGGAGAATTGGTAATACCTGATAGAGTAACAAGCATAGGCAGATGGGCGTTCTATGGTTGTAGCGGACTGAAAAGCGTAGCAATAGGCGATAGAGTAACTTCGATAGGCGAATGGGCGTTCAGCAGTTGCAGCGGACTGAAAAGCGTAACAATAGGCGATAGAGTAACTTCGATAGGCGATTATGCGTTCAAAGATTGCAGCGGACTTGAAAGTGTAGCAATAGGCGATGGTGTAAAAACGATAGGCGCGGAGGCATTCTGGGATTGTAGCGGACTGAAAAGTGTAATAATACCGAAAAGTGTAACAACAATAGGCGATTCTGCGTTCGAGGGTTGCAGCGGACTAAAAGTATATTATAAAGGGGCTTCATATGCACAATGGAGTGCAATCAAAATAGGTCAGGGCAAATATGAACTTAACGATAAGAAACGCTATTATTACAGCCAAACATATAAAAGCGGATGCTGGCACTATAATGATGAAACGGGCGAAATAGAGATTTGGCAAGATCAATCGACGGCGGCTTCGACGGTGTCGCTTCCCGACTACGTGGCGATATTACCAAGACAAAAGGAGGAAGTATGGATGCAGAAGTAATCGCCGCGATTATAGGTGTTTGTGGTCTAGCGCTAAGCGTAGTTATATCGTTTTTGGTTTCGCACCTTACACTAAGGTACAATTACAAACAGCTTTACGCCGAACACGTTTCGGACAATCGCATGGAGTGGATCAACATCTGGCGGGCGAGTCTGTCCAAAATGCTTGCTTGCGCCGACACCATGCACGAGTACGGGAAACCGACAACGGTAACAAAAAATAGCGCACAAGTAAACAACGAAGAATTGTTAAGATGTTACGAGGACTTTTACGAAAATCGCAACAATGTTATTATGCGGCTCAACATGGAGGAAGATTTGCATAGGTTGATGTTTGCAGCGCTCAATAATCTTAATTATGAGAAAAGCAATCCGAAATATGAGGCTCAACGAGAGTACATAATTGACCTTGCCCATAGGATCTTAAAACCCGAGTGGGAGCGAGTCAAAGACGAATCAAAAGGAAAACGTTAAAGGAGAATAGAAATTATGGCTGAAGATAACAAAAAAGCCCCAACAGGCATTATTATATCGATCCTTGTTTTAGTAATGGTTTTAGCAATCGTATTGATTGTATTATATAGTATTTGTATAGCGCAGTTTGTTCACGAGAAATTAACCGTTAAGGAAGATATTACCATTACCGTCAATTGTGACTGCAAGTGTGCCGATGGGTGCAAATGTACGGAAAATAATGACTGCAAGTGTACCGATAGGTGCAAGTGCGGAGATGAAAAATATATTATAGTTACCAATCCGACTGCTCCCAATATCACTGTAATTGTATGCATTACCTCCGCCTTTATTGCTATATTGATTTGCTTTACCGTTATTGCTGTTAAATTAATTGCTTACTGCAAACATAATAGCGATAAGTCCAATGAAAAAGAAATTACGGATAAAATGTTAGAAGCTTATAAGACAATGTTTCTCGGTAAAAACGGTGATTCAAAAGAACAAGAAAACCAATCACATTGAAATTCAAAAGTAAATCCAATAAGCCGAGGGATTTTGTTCTCTCGGCTTTTTGTATTGTGTATTTTGTAGTGTCCATAAAATTATGTAACAACGAGAACGTAGTCCCATGCCCGTTTTGCACTATCCTTGAGCATACGTTGAAAGTCTGTTCGCTTGTCATTGGTGCCTGTCATAGCACGATCTATGTATGTATCCACAATAACAATGTCGTGTCTTGCTGCGTATTCGTTACAAACGTGCAACTGTCCTTCGATGGACTGTTCGGTCTGACGTTCGCTACTGTAACGGGCATAGATAACGGCAGTTTTCATATCTGTTCCTCCTGTGATTCCAGAACAGCATACAACAAAGGTTGAAAAAATGTAATAGCATTACTTGCCGAGTTGACGACATAGATATGACTAGTAATGCCGAAATGGTAACACGACTTGATGATAGATGATTTCACTTGATATTTCATTATATAGATCTCCTTTGCCGAACTTTTTTTCGACAACCGAAAAAACAGCGGAAAATGTATTGCAGTCAAGCCACATAATTCATAGTAGTTTTATATTCAAAAAAATATTGCCGTTGGGATAATAAAATTTCAAAGTTTAAGCTATATTTTTTTGGACTTGACTGCAATAAACATTTTGCGCTAAAACCAAATCGAAAAAAAGGTCAAATAAAAGTCAAGCAATATCAAGTGGGGTCAAGTAAAAGGCAAGTAAAGTAATTAAGAGGATAGTAAGAAGGCAAGTGAGGTCATTACTTTTTCTCTCAAAATCTTGTATATTGTTTTTGTTGAAAAACAAAGGAGCAGACAATATGCAAGAATTGAAAGTAAAGAACAATAAAACAGGCTTGAAGATCTATATAAACGGAACGCCAGATCTGAAACAAGTGCCAAAGCAAGAAATGGACCTTATAGCAGTAAGTCTGGAACTTGCCATAATATCCATAATGGAGCAAGAGCGAGTAAACAATAAGCCACCTTGAAAATGAAATTTCCAAAAGTTGTAAAAAATGGCTATAATTCACTTGACTTAATAAAGAGAAAGATATATAATTCTTGCTGTCGTGGACATAAGTCCATTATATGAGGAGAAAAGCTATGCGAACTAAAAGTACCGAATTGATGGAAGATATAAAGCGGTGCATAGAGAATTGTTATTTTTCTACAGGAAAGACGCCGAGTGTAAGAGAGATAGCAGAGCAGCTTGGAATTTCCAAAAGTAGCGTAAGCAACTATCTTATAGAAATGCGAGATAGAGGACTTCTCGAAAACAGCGGCGGCTGGCGTGGCGCAAAGACAAAGCGCATGGGGAAAATACAACAAGACGTTGCATATCTACCGGTAGTAGGGCAAATAGCTTGTGGGACGCCATTTCTTGCGGAGGAAAACATAGAAACGTATTTACCGTTACCGAAAGATATGCTCGGCATGGGAGAATACTTTGTATTGGTAGCCAAAGGCGAGAGTATGGTGAACGCAAGAATAGACGACGGAGATTATGTAATAGTTCGAAGGCAAGAAACAGCAGAGCCGGGACAAATAGTTGTAGCACTTATAGGCGATGAAGCAACCTTGAAAAGGTATTATCCGGACGAGGAGAACAGGCAAATAAGGTTACATCCGGAAAACGACGAAATGGAAGATATGTCCTTTAAGAATATATCCGTACAGGGAATAGCGGTAAAGGTAATAAAAGACGTGTCATAGATATATAGAACTTCATAGCCCCGAAGTTGAATATCGCAGATACCGAATAAAATTACTTGTAACAAGTAAATCCCGAAACGGAAATCGGTATAAAAATATAGTAAAAAAGGAGGCATCGTATGGATCAAAAAACCAAAGTCGTAAAATGCCCCGAATGTTCGAACTATATGCGAGTTACAATAGGCGATAATGGCGAAAGCAGAGGGTTTTGTAAGAAGTGTAACTCATACATAACGGTAAAAAACCATTCGGTAAGAGAACGGCTTATACGAATAGTAAAGAAAAACAATAAGTAAAATTGAATTATTAAAACGTTTATGCGGCACAATTAAGGTCGGGCTGAAATAGTGCTTATCAATAAAACCTTGTTCAATACGGCATAGATAAGGTTCGTGTAAAGGCAAATTCAATGTTAAGCCCCTA
>CANQUR010000027.1 GCA_947627075.1 uncultured Clostridia bacterium | reverse complement strand
GCGTCGGTCGCTCCACCCTTGTCGGCTCTTTTGGAAGTTCGGGAAGTTCGGGATACCCACTCTCAAGCGGAGTCGCCTTATATCTTTCTTTGAGATCTTCACCATCCTCGAGTATGTCGTTCCCCAAGACTTGTGCCGGCGTCAGCTTGGGCGCATTATACGCGCCTATTCTATAACTGTCATCTATATTTCCGCGCCCATTGGACACAAGCGGTTGATATTTCTTTATATAATTGGGGATTATGCCGTCGTGCAAAGCGTGCGAAATATAGTAAAGTTGCGCCAGCAAAATCTCGTACTGTCTGGTGCGATTGAATTTTGTATTTATAAGACGCGAAACGGTTTCGTTGTCATACAGGTATGCGAGCGCGCGCAACAGGTCGCAAAAATTCTCGTCAAGCTTTGCATGGCTCGTGATATAGTAAATGTACTTGTCTCTGTCGGTCGTTTGAAGCAAATATTGATTTATGAGTGAACGTAGCTCGTAGGCAGCCTTTTCTGCAACGTCGAAAACCTTTTCGTCCTTTATTACATTCGCCTCGATGAGTTCGTTTTTTCGCTCGAGAACTTTGGTGACCGACTCGCCGAGAATGGCGCTCGAGATCGTGCGTTCCATTTCGGTGACGGGCTTTGTGATATAATCGAGCACCTTGAGGTGATACGCGGCTGTTTGATATTCCGTAGAATTCAATACCGCATCGTATTTTTGCTTTTTTTCACTGTATTTTTCGTATTCTTCGAGATAATGATTGTATTTTTCGAGATCGGCAAGATATTTGTTTTGGGCTTTTTGATAATCCTCGTAAGCTTTTTTCTCGGTCAAATATCGCTCGTATTCCGAGCGGTATCCTTCATACGCCTCGTTTTTTTGCTCCCATATCTTGCGATCGGATACATATTTATTGTATGCCTCGAGATCGAGCTCGTAACGCTCCATATCCTTCTTGTATTGCTCGTACTTTGACGAATCCTCAAGATATGCGGCATACAGCCTGTCATATTCGGCATTCGCCGCGTTCACACGCTCGGCGGAATCTTTTGCGGCATTGTACGCGTTAAACGCAAAGGCATTTATATCGGAGGCGGAAACATTTAGATCTGTCGAATATTCTATTTCAACTACGTCGCCGTCCTCGTCAGTGACGTGCATAGTCCATTCCTCGCTCATCCCGTCCGCCTTTTCATCTTTTATATAAGCGTTTTCGGGGCTCCAAACTACTTGCTCGCCGTTAATGCCCTCATAGCTATAAGGCAAAGCGTTGATGCGAAGCGATCCGTCCGCGTCGTCGAGATGTGTATGGATATATGACGAGTTTATCGATTCGCTGTACTTTATCGCAAAACTTTCGTTTTCATCGAAATATCGCTTTTCGTACTCGCTCAAATCGCCGTAAACGTCATCGAGCAATTGCGCCGCCGTAACGGTGCGGTATTCGTGATCCCCAGCTCGCGAAAAATCATATGAATTCGCATAAGCCGCGCCCGCAAATTCCATGAAAAAGCAGACGCACATGAGCGCCGTACATAGCATAATGATATATTTTTTTGCGATAAATTTCGTCACAAAATAATTATACCATAAAAATCAAGTAAAATCAAATGGATTTTTATGACATTCATGGCAATTACGGCTTTTTATGCTCATACGATAAACAAATTATCTTGTTTTTGTCAAATTTTGCCTAATCATGCTTGTTCCCAAAGCTTGGTAACGTTTGCGCTTCCAAATGGTTTTTCACTTGCATTTAATGCATTAAAGCTATCTTCGTCTTCTATTATCAATTCGGAGTCGGGCGGCATTTTATCAAATGGAACATTTTTTCCGACATTTTCAATACTTATATTCCTTACGGTAACTTTTTTTATAGTGTCTGTATTGTTGGAAACTAAAACCGCTATCCAGGAAGTGAGATCAGAAGAAAGTTCTATTTTTTCACTTCCGCCGATCTCCAATTCCTCGACGGTAAAGCCTTCCGATTGAAGGTTATCCGGTTCTTTATATTTTATTTGGGGATTAAATATCGTCAATTTGCCCACATTACATAAATTGAATGCGTTGTAAAACAGAGAATTCAGGCATTTTGGTAAATTTATCTCTTTCAAGCCGCTTTTATTAAATGCCAACTCTCCGATACTATTTATTTTTTTCAATTTTATATTAAACAATTGAATGCAAGCATCAAAAGTTTTGTATCCGATCTCAATTACATTTTCCATATTTATCGTGGACAGCGAGGTACATCCGCTAAAAGCTTTTTCTTTTATCTCTATGGAAGGTGCCGCCATATAAACTTCTTCCAAATTCGTGCAGCCCTCGAATGCGCTTTTCGGAATGACACTAATGCCTTTGCCCAAATAAATACGTTTGAGTGTTTTATTGCCCTTAAAATACCCGTCGGGGATCGATTCGATCTCATCTCCCAAATACAGGTCGGTTTTATCATTGAATCCGCCCTCATCTGATGTATTGCCTTCGAGCGGATCCTTGACCTCGGTAGCGTCCTTCCAGGTGTCGGTATCTTCTTTCCCGCCCACGTCGTCGAGTAGCGATACGCGGATATAGTCCTCGGTTGCCTTATGACCTATAAGCGATCGATCGAGCGCAGCCACAACGATGTCATTTTCGTCCACTATTATGACATTGTTTTGCACATATGAGTATGCAAGTTCCCAATTACGCGTTTGCAAAGCCTCGTTTTTTAGCTCGGGCGCCTTCATTTCGCCCACGGTGAGCTTCACATTGACCTCCGTCATGACTTGCTTGTCCGAAGTCTCCTTTGCCGAATCGATCGCCGATACAAAAGAGGGCACAAAAACCGCGGCGAGGATTCCGATCACCGCGATCACCACTACCAATTCGACCAAAGTAAAACCGCTTCGACGTTTTGTCATATATGTTCCCTCTTAAAAACAACTCTTGCGAGCTGTCGTTTACAGAAATTTTTTGTTATTGTTCTTGTGCGCTTCCCTTGATATCGTCGGTGAATTTTTCTACGGCAGATTTGATATCCGCGCCCGCTCCGACGCTTTGAAGCATTTTCCACCATGCCGTACGTGCATTCGCCCACGAATGAGTTATTTGATAGTAGTCGCCGAGATAACGTCCGAACATTCCGTATTCGTTCATGAGATCGTCGTTGACATACAGATCGGTAATGTCGTCGCGCACGGACCAAAATCCCGTTGCAAGCACGGCGTCCTTGCAACGTTTATCGTTCTTGGTCAAATACTCGACAAACGTCTTTGCCGCCTCTATCTTCTTTTCATCGCCGTTATCGAATATACCGAAGCCCCAAATTCCGCCCTGAAGTCGGAGATCGGAAATATCATTTGTGGGAAATGCCATTGGGAAAATATCGAAATCCAAATTGACGTTGTTCTTTATCTGATCTATTTCCATGGAGACGTTCCAACAAAAAGACATTGCGAGCATTCCGTCGCCAAACAAGCTCTTTTCTTTGCCGCCGTCCAACGTCGGATCGAACTCTATGCCGTCGAGCTCGCGCAAAAGTTCCAATGCCTTTATGTTTTCGGTGCTGTCGACGGTATATTCGGTATGATCGGGATCGGTAAAACGTCCGCCGTAAAGGTTATTTACGAGAGCGCGCGTTCCTTGGTCGCCGCCCTGTCCGCTGCAATAGACAGCCGCCACGCGTTTTTCCCCGCTGTCATCCGTCTTTTCGAAATAGTCATTTATCGCGTTGACCGCCTTAATGAAATTTTCGGTGGTCCAAGTATGCGTTTGCTCGTCGATATATTTGAACGCGTCCGCCGCCTCAAACAAGTCGCGATTTATAGCCATACAATGAGTTGTCATACAAAGCGGATACTCGTAATACACATCGCCGATCTTGCACGCATTTGCAACGTTGTCTCTGATATTTTTGGATTTTTCGTCTTGCCACAGGTCGCTTATATCCGCCATATGTCCGTTTGCAGCCCAATCGGCTACAAGGCGTTCGGGCCCTTCGAAAATTATGTCCGGAGCGGTGCCGTTTGCCAAAGCTTCTCTAACCATGGCGTCGCCCGTCGTATAATCTATCGGCGTGGCGTTTACATGTATATTGGGATGCTCGTTATTGAACGACGTGAGCATTGCCGCAACATTGACGTTGCCGTTCCATTCGCCTACGGGATAAGACCAAAAGTTCAATTCGATCACATCGTTGTCCTTTATGTCGTCATCTACGATGGGATCGTCATTATTTGCGCAAGAAACCGCAAATAATGCCATTATCAAAACTAATATGATAGCGATCTTCTTCATATCATTCTCCTTTATCACGCTCGCTTATATATTTCATAAGCAGTTTTGCGACTGCATCGATATTTATTGGTTTTGCGGTATGAGCATTCATTCCGCAGTTGAGACATTTTTTGACGTCTTCCGAGAATGCGTCGGCGCTCATTGCGATAATGGGTATCGTTTTCGCGTCCTTTCTGTCCATTTTTCTTATTGCTTCGGTGGACTCGTAGCCGTTCATGACAGGCATACGAATGTCCATCAATATCACGTCGTACCAATTCGGTCGAGATGCCGCGAATTTGTCGGCGCATATCTTGCCGTCCTCGGCATGGTCGACTTCGAAACCGAGCTCGGACAAAAGTTCTTGCGCGATCTCGCTGTTCAATTCGTTATCCTCGGCAAGAAGCACCCTTTTGCCGGTAAAGTCCATAGCCTCTTTCTCATGTTCGGGCTGACCGTTGTTGTTCGGATCGCACAGATCTTTTAAGCCGTAATACAGATCCGATCTGAATATGGGCTTTTTTATAACGCGATATATACCTACGTCTCGTATTTTATCTTCGCCGCACCAATCCGTAGGAGCGAGCAAGCAGATCGCGCTTTTGCAAAGCTCTCGAATCTTGCGTACAAAAGCGTATCCGTCTTTCGACGCTTGCCCTTCCTCTATAAGTATTGCCTTGAAATCGTTGCCGTCGTCATGTCGGCGAGAGATAAGTTCCAAAGCCGTGTCGCAGTCTACCCATTGTCCGCGGCAGCCCATAGCGCCAAGCGCGGATACGACGCTTTCGCAAGTCAATTCGTCTGGATCGAGCACAAGCACATCGATAGGCGGTAGCGTCATTTCTTCCGCCTCGACGGGCGCCGTCTCGAATTCGATCGTGATGTGGAATTCCGTTCCTTTGCCTTGTTCACTCTTTATATCTATTGTCCCGTTCATTGCGTCAACGATATACTTGGTTATCGCCATGCCCAATCCCGAGCCCTCTATCTTTTGCACTCTGCCGTTGTCCTCGCGTGAAAAGGCGTCATAAATTTTTTCGATAAATTCCTTTGTCATGCCTATGCCGTTGTCCTTAACTCGCAAATGCACCTTGACAAAGCCCGAGCCCTTCTGCGACGGCTCCTCGTAGCAAACTATGCTGATATTGCCGTTCTCGTGAGTAAACTTTACCGCATTGCCGAGAAGGTTCAAAAGCACTTGATTGAAACGAACTCCGTCGCAATAAATATATTCATTTATGATATTGTAGATGTAAACATTGAAACTCTGTTTTTTCGCGCTGATCTGCGGTTGCACAATGCCCGCAACGCTCTGAATGTTCTCTCGAAGCGACATTCTGTCGCTATGCAAAGTGAGTTTTCCGCTTTCTATCTTGGACATATCAAGTATGTCGTTGATAAGTCCCAAAAGATGACGGCTCGAAAGGTCTATCTTGTTCAGACAGTTCTTCACCTGTTCGGGATTGTTTATATTGGCGTTGGCGATCGCGGTCATGCCCACAATGCCGTTCATAGGCGTACGTATATCGTGGCTCATGTTCGACAAGAATTCGCTCTTTGCCTTGTTGGCGTTTTCGGCTGCGCTTCTTGCCGCCTCGAGCTCGCGCATGTGCTTACGCGTCAAATTTAGATAAAACGCAAACACGACTACAAGCGCCGCAAGGATAGTAACGCTGCCTACTACGGCTACTGCCGTCCAGGAATTGCCGAGCGTAGTTACCGTCTCGTCTATTTGCCCGTAAGGCATGAACAACAACAGATACCAATCCGAAATGGATAAGTTCGTGCCGTATAGATGTCTTCGATTGCCGTCTATTACAAATTCTCCCGAAATGTTTGTCTCGTCGCTCATCGAGCGCTTGACTGCGGATATGAATTGCTCGGACGTAAGTCCCTTAATAGATTCGTACTTGTTTCTGACGCGATCGAAATAATTATCGTCGTCGATCTCGTCGATGTCGTTGTTTGAAAGTATAAAATCTCCGTCCGAATGTATGATAAAGAAATAAGTGTCCATTGCGTCGGCATTGGACTTAAGCGTGTCGCTTATATACGAAACAGGTAACGTCGCTACCAATGCAATGCTTTTTTTGTCGTCGCCCATGGGATAAGCGGCGGGCACCGCCATCAATATCAACTTTTCGCCCTTCGCGTTGACGCCCGTTGACATGGTCTCCTGTTGCCCGATGACCGACTGTAAGAAAGATTCGGGATCGTCAACCTCGATATTTTCGCCGTAAAGCATTTCGAAATTGCCGTTTGCGTCGTACAGCGCAAGGTGATTGAAGCCTCGTTTGCGCGCATTTGCCCTCAAAAGCGTTATCGTTTGATCGAAGTGACGGTTGCTACCGGGCGAAACGGAATCGACGAGAGTACCCACTTTCGACATATTGAGTTCGATCGTTGTCTCGAAGTGCGTGGCATATTGCTCGCTCATGCCCTCGAGATAGATAGTCCCGAGTTCTCCTACCACGTCGGCGCCTTTTTGATTCATCGTAAAAGTCATGAAGGAAAAATCCAACACGCACAATATAGATATACATATGATGCTGATTATCAAAAATCGGGCAGTCCTGTTTTTCATCGGACAAATCCCCCTTCCCCACATGATTCGGGTCATTTTTTTGCAAAAACGCCCGTCCACGTTAAATACAAATGTTATGATAGCAATAAAAGCTACAAAATCATAGATTTTGTGGGCTTATGCCCTATTTTGCTCATCTACTTCGCAGAAATACCCTTGCAAGCAAGCATTTCCACTTGTATTATATCACAATAAGATGAAAATGTAAATACTTGTGCCCATAAAATTCGAAAAAAAAGAATGGTTTTTTACGCCATTCTTATATGTGATAGACCAAAGACACCTTTTATTTCTTTAGCATACGCATTGCATTGAGTATGGCAAGCATCGCGACGCCCACATCGCCGAATACGGCAAGCCACATACCGGCAAGCCCGAGCGCGCCGAGCGTCAAGAACACTACCTTTACTCCGAGCGCGAACACTATGTTCTCGATAACGATCCTTTTTGTCGCCTTTGCTACCTTTATCGCCTTGCCGATCCCGGACGGCTCATCGGTCATAAGCACCACATCGGCTGCTTCTATTGCCGCGTCCGAACCCAATCCGCCCATGGCTATACCTATGTCGGCTCGCGCAAGCACGGGCGCGTCATTTATCCCGTCGCCTACAAAAGCCGCTTTTTTGCTTGTCTTTGCCAATTTGTCGAAGAATTCCACCTTTTGCGCGGGCAAAAGTCCCGCATGATATTCGTCTATTCCCAGCTCGTTTGCGACAGACTCCGCGATCTTCTCGTCGTCACCCGTAAGCATGACCGTCTTTTTGATCCCCAACATCTTCAATTCGGCGATCGCCGTCTTGCTGGTCGGCTTGAGTTCGTCGGAAATGAGTATACAGCCCGCAAAAATGCCGTCTATCGCCACATAAACCTTTGTGCCTACCTTCGTGCAAGGGACATAATCGATCTTTTCCGACTCCATAAGCTTTGTATTGCCCGCAAGTATTCTCTTGCCGTTTACGCATACGCTCACACCTTTCCCCGAAAGTTCCTTGCGATCGCTCAATTTGTCCTCGTCTATCTCGCCCTTGTATGCGCCAAGTATCGATCTTGCTATAGGATGAAGCGAAAAACTCTCCGCCATTGCGGCATATCTTATGACATCTGAACTTTCAAAGCCGTTTGCGGGCATGACTTCGGCGACATTGAACACGCCCTTTGTGACGGTGCCCGTTTTATCGAACACGATCGTATCCGCTTTTTCGAGCGCTTCGAGATAATTGCCGCCCTTTACCAATACTCCTCGCCTCGAAGCCGCCCCTATTCCGCCGAAGAACGTGAGCGGAATGGATATGACAAGCGCACAAGGACAGGATATAACAAGAAAAACAAAGCCGCGATGTATCCAATCCACCCATTGTCCGCCAAAACAAAGCGGGGGCAATACGGCAAGCAAAGCAGCCAAAATAACCACTACAGGTGTATAATAGCGGGCAAAGCCGGTAATGAAGTTCTCGGCGGGCGCCTTTTGACTCGAAGCGTTTTCGACAAGGTCTATGATCTTTGCCACAGTCGACTGTCCGTACTCTTTGCTAACTCGGATCTCAAGAGCCCCGCTCAAATTTATGCAGCCCGAAAGTGCCTCGTCGCCCTCCCCGACACTTCTCGGTACGGATTCGCCCGTAAGCGCCTTGGTGTCGAGCGTCGAACTTCCTCGTACTATACTTCCGTCAAGCGGGATCTTCTCTCCCGGTCTTACCGAAATGATCTCGCCGACGCAAACTTGCTCGGGCGACACCTTTACTACCTCGCCGCCTCGCAACACGTTCGCTTTGTCGGGGCGTATGTCCATAAGTTCGGATATGCTTTTGCGCGAACGACGTACAGCCAAATCCTGAAAAAATTCGCCTATTTGATAGAACAACATCACCGCGACGGCTTCCGGGTATTCGCCTATGACGAACGCACCCACCGTCGATAAGCTCATAAGGAAATTTTCATCGAAAATGCGCCCCTTTACTATGTTTTGCACCGCCCTTAAAAGCACATCGACGCCCAATATAACGTATGGAACGATATATAAGGCAAGCGCGACGCCCAACGGGACATTGGCAAAATGCGTTACAGCAAGCCCGACTCCATATATCACCGCTCCCACTATAAGGCGAACGATCATGAGTTTTTCCTCGTCCATCTTGCCTTTTTTGTCGCCGTTTTCAACTTTTTTGCCTACCTGTGTGCGATTTTCGGCTTCAGAACGCAAATTGACCGAGACATCGGGCTCGTGCTTATGTACGATCTCCTCGACCTTTTCGTCTATGGTTGCAGCTACCTCGTCGTCTATCTCGATCGTGAGCGTCTGCTTTATCAAATTGACGTTCGAGCTACGCACGCCATCCACTTCTCCGACCTCACGTTCTATTTTTGCCGAGCAATTCGGACAGTTCAAGCCTGCCAAAATGTACGCTCTTTTTATGCCGCATCCGCCTTCCTTTGCATTGCAAGCACAGCCTTCGCATCTAGTCACCGAGTTATCCTCGCTTTCGTGCAAAGCGATCGAATGATCTTCCTCTTTCTTTATCATAAATACATCTCCAAAAGTTTATGTATTTCATCGACTTCACTCGTATCGCCATGACTGACAGCTTCCTTTACGCACGTATCAAGGTGATTGCCGAGAATAAGCATACTCGCCTTGCGGACCGACCTTTCCACTGCCAAAAGTTGAGTTATAAGGTCTATGCAATCCTTGCCCTCGTCGAGCATCTTGCGTATCGCCTTTATGTGCCCCTCTATAGTCGCAAGACGATTGTCCACCATCTTGCACACCGCTTTCTTTTGCAATTCGATCTCGGGATTTTCCATGATTTATCCTCCTTGTTTCCGTCGTCTTTGATCAACGAACCATTGATTTTTTGTGTTTTATTTCGCAATTCCCTACCCATGGGGGAGGGGGTACAATAATAATATACCACCATATTTATACGTTGTCAAGCGTTTTTATAATTTTTTTTAATTTTTTCGATCAGTGGGATTTGCTCTACCCGATACATAATATTCATTCGCTCGAAAAAATGCCCAAAAAAGCGAGCCCGACTCTACGGACTCGCTATCAATAAAATAAGTTATGAAATTATAACTTATCTGCCTATTTGCGTATTATCTTCCTTGCGATCTCGCAATTCCTTTACCGGATGCGGAGCTGTTTCAAAACGATAATCCTCTCCGAATTCGCCTATATAGCTGTCTATGACGTTATGACTTGCCACAAATTGAGGCATTTTATTGACCTGACTATTATACTTAAAGAACTCATAGTCGCTCGGAAGTTCGCTCACCTTTGTGTAATCTTCCATAATTGCGGTGTTTTTAATCGTCTTTGCCAAAATGTCTCTGACATATTGCTTGTTGCGGTCCGCATATCTATCAAAGGCAAGTAATTCCGGAAACTCTGCATCTCCGATCACTTCGGTATATTCCTTGCCCTCATATTTTTTGAGCAAGCTATGCGCTTTTTGCAAATGTCCCAATTCTTGTAAAAAGCATTGCTCAAATACTTTGCGTACGTTTTCATCCGTTTCATCGTTCATCAAGCTATAATATAGATAGCACTCGGTATATTCATGCATAAGCAAACATTCGAGCAAGGTGCATTCGGTATCCACCAACGAACCATATTGAGATACGTGCTGTTCTTCTATCATGGCTATTTCGGTAAAAAGTTTGCGCCCGAGATCGGATGTGTAAAAAGTGCCGAGATTCATATAATAATTCATGGTCTGTTGCTCGGCGGCAGTGATTATCATCGTATTGAGCTTGGTCGCAAGACCGGCTTTTTTGCCATTGATGTGCCTGCGTATATCGTCATAGGGATAACGGTGCTCCGAAATAGTGGGTCTGCCGGGCATGATCTCGGTGTAACCGCCGACAAGCATTTCACCTTTTTCGCCTTGTTCCATTTCAAGCAGATCCGAAAATCTGTACAAATGATCGAAATCCTCAAGTAGCGCAAAATCGAGCGCGGCTTTGACATATTTATCACTTTCAAGAAGCGCCAAATTTACCGTAAGGTCTACCGCAAGTTGTTCATATGAAATAGTCACTTCCAACAGATTTTCATCCTTCGGTTTAAGCGAAGCAAGTTTCTTTTGTTGTTGCTGTTCGCTTCGACGCACCGCCGCAAGTTCTCGGCGCAAATCATTATCATTGCAGCGACGCGAAAATTGATGTCCAAACCAAACTGCCTCATATTCCGCGCCCGTCGCAAGTATGATACGCACTTTCGTATACGGATCAACCGCGTATTTGTCATACGGCTTTTGATAAAGCTTTTTCCAATCCTCATAGCACCTGTCGATTTTCGGTGCCTTTTCCTTAAATGGGTTCATATTGCCTCCAAAAAAATTTATTTTATATTATTTTGAGCAAACAGTACGAATTTTATACTTTATGCATCTTTGCCTACGCACAAATATTTGAAAAAGCAAGTTATATACTTTTTTATCCACAATTATACACCTCAAATTCCACCGATTGTGGATATTTAAGCCATATCAGAATGTTCTCAAATTGTTTCATGTGAAACATTTTTTGCTTAAAATAGTACATTATTTACGAAAATTATGCAATTATGGGCTAATTTGTACAAATTTTAAGGCAAAATGTTTCATGTGAAACAAAAATATCCTTCGTAAAGTAAATTCACGAAGGATATATGATCGTAAAAATTATTGCTTTTGCTAATTATTTGTTTTCAAGAGTCTCCAATATATCGGAGATCCTGTCAAGATCATCGCGATTGTAATAATCAATATATATGCGTCCTTTTTTATCGTTCCCAAGAATAGAAACTTTTGTCGCAAATGTACGTTGCATACGATTGACAAGGTCTTTAAGTTCGATACTTTGCTCATGCACGGTCTTGCTCTTTGGATTTCTATATGCTTTTACAAGTTCTTCAAACTTTCGAACGCTCATTTTTCCGTCGACGCCTTTCAACGCGAGGGCATATTGCGCGTCGGGATCGTCAAGCGATATCAATACCTTCGCGTGTCCCGCCGAGAGTCTACCGGTTGCGATAAGATCTATTACAGGCTGCGGCAAGGTAAGCAATCCGATAGTGTTGGTAACGACGGTACGGCTTTTGCCGATACGCTCAGCCACTTGCTCTTGCGTATAGTCACATTCATCCATAAGCTGCTTGATAGCATTTGCGGTCTCTATGGGATTGAGATCTTCGCGCTGAATATTTTCTATAAGAGAGATCTCGCGTATTTGCTCCTTCGTATATTTGCGAACAATCGCGGGAATAGTTTTCAATCCTGCGCGACGAGCAGCTCGCCAACGTCTTTCACCGGCTATGATCATATAACGATCGCCTTTTTCGACCAATATGATAGGGGTAATGATACCATGTATCCGAATACTATTGACGAGTTCGTTCATAGCCACCTCGTCAAATATCTTTCGCGGCTGTTCCTCGTTTCGATCGATCTTGTCGAGAGGGATCTCCATTGCCGTATTTTCGGACTGCGTCAACTCCTCATCATCTTGAAAATCTACGTCGCCGAGTAGCGCACCCAAACCTTTTCCCAAACCTTTCATTGCCATATAGTCACCTCATTAAAATTTTATGATATTATTATACACTTCTTTTTGCGATCAGTCAAGAGAAATGCGTATCAAAATAAATTATTATCATAATCGTTATTATTTCATAACTAAATTATACCATAAAGGCGAATTTTTGATTTTTTCCCCGCAACGTAACCGCCGTCAAAAGCGCAACATATTATATACAGAATGAATTATATTAACAAGGTAAGCAAAAAAGCTGCCGAGCGATCGAGCAAATGCTCACAAAGGAAAAATGCAAGAATTCTTACAAATCGCCTTAAAAACACTTGATTTTTTATTTCGGCTATGCTATACTCATTTAGCAAAAATGCCGAGGTATAGCGCAGTTTGGTAGCGCGCTTGGTTCGGGACCAAGAGGCCGTGAGTTCGAATCTCGCTACCTCGACCAACTTAATAAACCGCGTCGACAAGACGCTTATCGGGGTGTAGCGCAGTTTGGTAGCGCGCATGAATGGGGTTCATGAGGCCGGAAGTTCGATTCTTCTCACTCCGACCAAAGATAAAAGCACCACAAGGTGCTTTTTCTTTTTGGGCGGATTCTTACTCATTCCTCCGACCAAAGATAAAAGCACCACAAGGTGCTTTTTTCTTTTGGACGGATTCTTACTCATTCCCCCGACCAAAGATAAAAGCACTACAAGGTGCTTTTTCTTTTTGGACGGATTCTTACTCATTCCTCCGACCAAAGATAAAAGCACCACAAGGTGCTTTTTTCTTTTGGGCGGATT
Source organism: uncultured Clostridia bacterium (assembly GCA_947627075.1). Classification (GTDB taxonomy): domain Bacteria; phylum Bacillota; class Clostridia; order Christensenellales; family Pumilibacteraceae; genus CAG-552. The sequence goes on along the minus strand of CANQUR010000027.1, from coordinate 473 downwards.
CTTACTCATTCCTTCATTGTCGGTGGTGAGGGTTTTATCCAACAAGCGAAAAGGACTCGTTTTCGAACGAAGTGAGGAAACAGTCTATAAAGCGCCCGTTGCGACGAGGTGAGGAGGGTGAGTTTTTGCCCTCATCCGTCGCTCACTTCGTTCGCGCCACCTTCCCCCCCACGTGGGGAAGGCTTAATATGGAGCGAAATCCTCCTCAGCCGAGCGAACAACGTGAGCGAACGCCACGGAGCGATGCGGAGTACCACCGCCTACGGCGGAGCTTCCCCTTTTACAAAAAGGGGAAGCCTTGCTGACGCACAACCTAACTTTTGTTCATAGCTCGGCATAATGCGAATGACCAAATGAAAGGCTTCCCCCGCGAATAAAGCATGAATAGAAATCAAAAGCTCATATCGGGGGAGGCTCCGACATAAGGGGTCCCCGAAAATGCTTGCATTTTTGGGGAGAGGAGCAACAAGCGA
>CANQUR010000026.1 GCA_947627075.1 uncultured Clostridia bacterium | reverse complement strand
AAAGCACTATCCCCCACGATGTTATCGGCAAGTACGGAAAGAGCGTTGTTATGCTTATGCCGGCTCCCGAAGGTCGAGGCGTTATAGCAGGTAGCAGCGTCAGAGCGGTAGTAGAGCTTGCGGGTATAAAAAACATAACCACAAAGAGCTATGGCTCGCGTAATCCCATCAATACCGTAAAGGCGACATTCGAAGGGCTCAAGGCACTTCGCTCGCCCGAAAAGATCGCGCAACTCCGCGGCAAGACCGTGGAAGAAATTCTCGGTTAAGGCGGTGTAATATGGAAAAACAATTGAAAATTACATTGGTAAAGAGTTTGAACGGACGTCTTGAAAAGCAAAAGAAGACTTGCGAGGCGCTCGGACTTACAAAGATCCGATCTTCGGTGATTCGTCCCGACAATGAAGCCGTAAGAGGTATGATCTATGTTGTAAAACATCTCGTAACAGTGGAGGAGATCTAATATGAAAATGCACACCTTATCTCCGGCTCCCGGCGCTCGCACTTCTCAAAAGAGAATAGGCAGAGGAATCGGTTCGGGACTTGGAAAAACCTCTACAAAAGGTCACAAGGGTCAATGGGCTCGTAGCGGAGGCGGCGTTCGCGTCGGCTTCGAAGGCGGTCAAATGCCCTTGTCGCGTAGACTTCCCAAGCGCGGCTTCGATAACGCTTGGAAGAAGGTCTATACGGTGATCAACGTCGATTTGATCGAAAAGAATTTCAACGACGGTGATGAGGTCACGATCGAGACGCTTAAGGAAAGAGGTCTTATAAAGAAAATAGAACAATATGGGCTTAAGGTTTTGGGTAACGGAGAGCTTACCAAAAAAGTCACCGTAAAGGCCGTTAAGTTTACAGGGACTGCTAAGGAGAAGATCGAAAAGATCGGTGGCAAAGTTGAGGTGCTATAATGTTCAAGACCCTCGTCAATGCTTTTAAGAATAAAGAGATCAGAATAAAGATCTTTATCACCCTCGGGCTTTTGTTCCTGTACAGATTCGGTTGTTGGTTGCCTATTCCCGGAATAGGCGTCAACCTTGTTGCAGAAAACGATACTTTGCTCGGTTTGCTTTCGCAAATCGGTGGTAACGCGTTAAGCAACGGTGCGTTTCTTGCACTCGGCATAACTCCGTACATCAATGCGTCCATTATAGTCCAACTTCTTACGGTTGCCATACCCGCGCTCGAACGCTGGTCGCGTCAGGGCGAGGACGGCAGAAAGAAGATATCGGTTGTGACAAAAGTCGTCACCTTGATACTTGCGGTAGCGCAAGCGACGGGTATAGCAATCAGCTGGGCTCAAACCGAAGGCGCCATCGTGACCGGAATATTCTACGAAAACGACAAAACTTTGGTTGTGATCTTTATCGCCGCTATTTTGGTTGCAGGCTCCATGTTCACGATGTGGCTCGGAGACAGAATAACCGAAGTCGGTGTAGGCAACGGCATAAGCCTTTTGATATTCGTAGGTATCATTTCCACCGCAGGTCTTGCGATACTTGCTTCGCTCAAGCAGATCGTTGAGGGAAACAGCGCGGGCGGAAACGAAGCCACCATGGCATTCTGGGGCTTGCTCATATTCCTTGTGCTTGTCATACTCATCTTCCTGTTTATCGTATTTATCGATCTTTCCGAAAGAAAGATAGTGGTCAATTACGCAAAGCAGGTCAAAGGGCGCAAGCAATACGGCGGACAGTCGAGCAATATTCCCATTAAGCTCAATGCAAACGGCGTGTTGCCCATCATCTTCTCTACGGCATTGCTTACATTCCCGCAGATGATCGCGAGAATGGTAACATCGCCCGAGAAACTTGCAGATGGATTTTATGGCTGGTGGACGAGATGGCTCGGAACGGGCAGCATACTTTATTTTGTGCTCCTCGGCTTACTTATAATGGCATTCAGCTACTTCTACACGACCATACAGTTCAAGCCCGATGAGATTGCTCGTAATTTGCAACAGTACGGCGGCTCGATAGCAGGTATAAGACCGGGCAAGCCGACTGCGGATTATCTCAATAGGGTATCGAAGCGCCTTACATTCTTCGGAGCATTGTTCCTTATGATAATCGCGATCGTACCCTCGGTTCTGTTCCAGGCTTTGGGAAATGCCGGAGTTATCAGCAATATGAACCTTATCAATGCGTTTACCGCAACGGGACTTTTGATCGTAGTTTCGGTAGCGATAGAACTCAATAAGCAACTCGAAGGTCTGCTTATGATGAAAAGGACCAGAGGCTTCTTGAGATAAAAAGGAGTATTCGATGAAAATCGGTTTATTCGGACCTCCGGGTGCGGGTAAAGGCACTCAAGCCGAAAAAATTTCAACAAAATACGGATTGCCCCATATTTCCACGGGTGCATTGCTCCGTAAGAATATAGAAGAAAAAACTCAGGTAGGTCTTGTCGCGCTCGAATTTATTGAGCGCGGCAAACTTGCCCCCGACGATGTTGTTACACAAATGCTCGCCGAAGAGTTAAAGAAATGTCCGGACGGCTTTTTGCTTGACGGATATCCGCGCACATTGGCTCAAGCCCAAACGCTTGAAGGGTTGACAAAGCTCGATATTGTATTGAATATCGAAATCGACCCGGAGCTCGTGGTCGATAGGATTGTAAACAGAATGGTATGTCCCGTCTGCGGAAAAAATTACAGCAAGAGATTGCATTCTTCCGATATTTGCGATAACGACGGTGCCAAGCTCACTTGCAGAAGCGACGACACGGAGGAAATCGTCAAGGAAAGACTCGAAGTTTACGAAAAGCAGACGATGCCCATCATAGCTTATTACAAGGCGAAGGGCAATATAGTGGACATTGACGGAAACGGAAATGTCGACGAAGTATTCGCAAGAATAGAGAAAGCGCTTTATGATCACGATAAAAACAGATGATGAACTGGAACAAATGAAGATCCCCGGCGCTATAGTCGGAAAGGCGTTGAGGGAGATCGAACAGTATGTTAAGCCGGGCGTCAGCACTCTCGAATTGAATTCGATAATAGAGGAGATCATTGTGTCCGAAGGCGCGAAGCCGTCGTTCAAAAATTACAACGGATTTCCCGCGGCGGCGTGCATATCCATTGACGATGTGGTAGTACACGGCATCCCGTCGCTCACCGTTCTCAAAGAGGGCGAGATAGTAAGCATCGATGTGGGAGCGTACAAAGACGGATTTCACGGCGACGCAGCGAGGACCTTTGCGGTAGGAGAGATCTCACCTGCAAAGCGCAAGCTCATCGAGGTTACGCAGCAATCGTTCTTTGAGGGATTGAAGTTTGTAAAAATAGGCGGGAAACTTGGCGACGTATCTCATGCGATACAGACTTATGTCGAAAAGTACGGATACGGCGTTGTGCGCGAAATGGTAGGACACGGCATAGGACGCAAGTTGCATGAGGATCCCAATATCCCAAACTATGGTACAGCCGGCATAGGGTTTACGCTCAAAAAGGGTTTTGCTCTTGCCATCGAGCCCATGATAACGCTGGGCGATTATCGTATCAAGATAGACAGAGACGGATGGACTTGCAGAACTCGCGACGGTTCTCCGGCGGCGCACTACGAAAATACAGTAATTATTACCGACAAAGGTGTCGAAATTTTGACCTTGTAAATTAAAAATTGATATCAAATTCGGTTTACAAAGGTTGAAATTTATGATATAATAGCAAAATGGGTAAATTGTGCGATGTGACTTTGACCGAAGGCGATATGGCTATAAGTCTCATGGGTCACGACAAAGGAAGATTGTATATCGTCATTGCCGAGCTCAACAAGGATTTCGTGCTTGTTGCCGACGGCAATTACAGACCCGTGGACGCACCAAAGCAAAAGCGAAGGAAGCATCTTCGGTTTGTAAAAAAGACTCAAGTCCAATTTGACGATGTCTCAATCAAAAAGCAAATTTTATTGGAGGAGCAAAATGCCAAGAGAAGATAATATCGAAGCCGAAGGTACGGTCGTAGAATGCTTACGAAACGCAGTCTTTAAGGTCAAATTGAGTAATGGTCATATCGTTACTTGTACTATTTCGGGCAAGATACGTATGCATTTTATCAAAATTCTCGAAGGCGATACCGTCAAGATCGAAATGTCTCCCTATGATATAACAAAGGGCAGAATTACGTATAGAAACAAAAATTAAATTTTCAGGAGATAAATTTATGAAAGTAAGGACTTCCGTAAAACCCATGTGCGACAAATGCAAGGTCATAAAAAGACATGGCAAGGTTATGGTTATTTGTTCCAAATATCCTAATCATAAGCAAAGACAAGGCTAATTTAATTAGAAATTGAATATACTCGTCTTATTTTGTCATGCAGCATTCCAGGCTTGGCAAAAGCGGCGCTAAGGCTTATATATTTAATATATTTTTTCAATAAGGAGAAAACGAAATGGCAAGAATTGCCGGTATTGATTTGCCGAGAGAAAAACGCGTAGAGATAGGACTTACCTATATCTATGGAATAGGCAGACCTCTCGCAAACAAGATTTTGCAGGAAACCGGAGTCAATCCGGATATTCGTGTTAAGGATTTGACCGAAGATCAAGTCAACGCCTTAAGAGTTTATATCGAGCATAATGTAAAGACAGAGGGCGATCTACATCGTGAGCACGCTCTTAATATCAAGAGGCTTATGGAAATAGGCTGCTATCGTGGCGTTCGTCACCGAAAGGGCTTGCCCGTAAGAGGTCAAAGCACCAAGCAAAACGCAAGAACTCGCAAGGGTCCGAAGCGTACGGTCGGCAGAGCCAAGAAGGATAAGTAGGAGGCAGTATCATGGCACTTAAAAAGACTACTTCAAGAAAAAAGATAACCAAAAATATAGATAAAGGACAGGTTCATATCCAATCCTCCTTTAACAATACGCTTATAACAGTGACCGACGATCAAGGCAACGCCATCACTCAATGCAGCGCGGGCGCTTTGGGCTTTAAGGGCTCGAGAAAATCCACTCCCTTTGCTGCTCAACAGGCTTGCGAAAAGGCTGCTTCGGTAGCTAAAGAACACGGGCTCAAAAGCGTAGACGTATTCGTAAAGGGCCCCGGCTCCGGACGCGAATCTTCGATCCGTGCGCTCGAAGTGGCAGGTCTTATCGTTACGTCCATTACCGACGTTTCGCCCATTCCGCATAACGGATGCAGAGCGCCCAAACGCCGCAGAGTATAAGGAGGAGCATAAATCATTATGGCAAGAATCAGATGTGCAGATTGCAAAAAATGCAGAAGAGAAGGTCAGAAGCTTTTCCTTAAGGGAGAGCGTTGCACTTCCAAAAAATGCGCTATGGAGCGTAGACCGGTTCCGCCGGGACAACACGGCGCAGCAAGAAAAAAGAATTCCGAATATGCCGTTCAGCTTCGTGAAAAGCAAAAGGCAAAGAGAGCATACGGTTTGCTCGAAAAGCAATTCCGTTCTTATTATGACCGTGCTACCCGTATCAAGGGCGTAACGGGTGAAAATATGCTCATGTTGCTTGAATGCCGACTTGATAACGTTATATATCGTATGGGAATCGGCAGTAGCCGTGCTCAATCCCGTCAAATAGTAAATCACGGACACATAACAGTAAACGGCAAGACAGTCAACATTCCCAGCTTTATTGTAAAAGCGGGCGACGAAATAGCTATCAAGGAGAGCAAGCAGGATAACGCTATGTTCAAGGAGCTTAAAGGCGCGAAGATCGTTATGCCCAAATGGCTCGATTTCAATACCGAGACATTCGTAGGCAAAATAATCGAGCTCCCCAAGCGCGAGGATATCGACCTCAATGTCAATGAACAGCTTATTGTTGAGTTGTATTCCAAGTAATATTTGATTTTTATATCAAAGCATATACCTAAATTAAGGAGAATGATTTATAATGATGGAAATCGAAAGACCGGAGATCACACTGGAGGAAAGCGCGGATTTTAGATATGGAAAGTTTGTCGTAGAGCCTTTGGAGCGTGGTTACGGGATAACTTTGGGAAATGCTCTGAGAAGGGTGCTTTTATCGGCTTTGCCCGGAACTGCCGTTGTCGGTATTATGATCGAGGGCGTCAGCCACGAGTTCAGCACGATCAAAGGTGTAAAAGAGGACGTTGCGGATATAATTCTCAATTTGAAGGGTCTCAACCTCAAGGCGAACTATAGCGATCGTTCTTTGAAAAAAAGCTTGAGGATCGAAAAGAGCGAGCCGGGAATAGTCACTGCTGCGGATATAGAGCAGGATCCCGAAATCGAAATTCTCAACCCCGACTTGTATATTTGTACGCTTGACGAGGGCGCTAAACTCAATATGGAGCTCTTTGTGGGACAAGGTCGAGGCTATGTAGTTGCCGAAAACAACAAGGACGCTTCGCAACCGATAGGTTATATAGCGATAGATTCCATTTTTACACCTGTAAAGGCTGCAAGCTATTCGGTAACGACGACTCGTGTCGGTCAAAGCATCGACTATGACAAGCTTACCATCGAAGTCAAGACCGACGGTTCGCTTTCGGCTCGAGACGTGTTGTCGCTTGCCGCAAAAGCTATCGAAGCGCATATAAAATTGTTCGTTTCGCTCAGCGATACCATGAGCCAGTTTGGCATATTGATTGAATCGCAAGCCAATCCCAAGACGCAAATACTCGAAATGAATATCGAGGATATGGATCTTTCGGTTCGCAGCTACAACTGCTTGAAGCGTGCCAATATCCATACCGTAGAGGATCTGACAAAAAAGACCGAGGACGAAATGCTCAAGGTGCGCAATCTCGGGCGCAAGTCATTAGACGAAGTTATTGCCAAATTGCATAGCTACGGATTGGGACTTAAGAGCAATGAAGAATAAGGAGAAACTACAATGGAACAGAGAAAATTAGGAAAACCTACCGATCAAAGAATGGCGCTCCTCAGAAACCAGACGACGCAACTTTTGTGGTATGGGCGTATAGAGACTACGGTCGATCGAGCTAAAGAAGTTTCAAGAATGACCGAAAAACTTTTGACCAAGGCTGTAAATACCTATCGAGATACTGTCAAAAAGGTCGAAACGCGTAAAAAGGATGGCAAGGAACTCCAAGTAGAGCTTGTAAACGACGGTCCGAAAAAGCTTGCCGCTCGTCGTGCTATCATGAGAGTGATTTATGATGTGCCCGAGCTTCGTCAAGAAAAGGAGACCACTGCTTCCTTTAAGGCGCGTACTCACAATATCAAGCATCCTCTTGTGGAGAAGATATTCAACGAGTATGCTCCCAAATACGATCAAAGAGCAAAGGACAGCAACAATAATTACGGCGGCTACACAAGGATAATAAAGACCGGCTATCGCCGTGGAGACGGTGCCGAAACAGCTGTTATCGAGTTGGTATAATAGTTAGTAATCTGAATAAAAAAATGAGTTTGAATGTTCTTCAGACTCATTTTTTTAATAATATATTAAAATTGGACGAAAACCCATAAATTTTTATCGATTACAGCCTTATAAAATTGATTATTTTTATGTTAAATTAGCAAAATAGATATGGTGTTGTCAAAATATATTTAATAAATTGCTTGACATATGATGAATAGCATGGTATTATATTTCATAGGAGCATAAATCAGAATTCATTCAGGACTCAACATCGGAGAAAATTATGAAATACATCCAATATGAATTTAAGGAACTTTTTTTGGAATTGGTTTTAACTTCATATTTTGATAAAAACAACGACAATATAAAGCTTGTTATTAATTATGATGTAATAGAACCTATTATCAAAGAGTTTTTAACACACTTTTACTCTTATGATTTAGCACATAAAACAACTCATATAGCATTAATAAAACAGATGTTTATTACAAGAGAGGTGAATCGTCAAACTTGTGAAAAACTCGGCTATTGTAAAAGAACCTTTTATAGATATCGCAAACAATATTTGCAGACATTTGAGATATATTTATCGAGGAGAATAGAAATTTCAAATCTATTTGATTTTCTACAATAGATCATATTGTATATGTTATTATTTTTTACTGAACTTGCCATATAAAAATAAAACACTGTCATTTAGATCTTTATCAAAAATTTTATCATAGTCATCTTCTGTAACTTTGCCGTATTTATCGCCTACAGGTAATGTAAATTCAGGATCTAAAAATAAACCTTCAAATTCATAGCCGTCAGGAATATTTTCGGGAATATATAGTGTTGTTGATAAAAAATCTTTATAATGCAATTCTACCATTTCGGTTTTTATCCATTCTTTATCATCGATAACTATAATATTGTAATAAACAACATATCGACTTATTTCTTTAAATATAGCTACTACAGTTTCATTATTATAAACTTCTCTATAAGTCAAAATTGGGTCGGTTTGCCCCGTTGACCATTTAACAAACTTATAACCGAAATTTGGAATAGCTGTTACTGTTTCGGTTTTTCCTCCTATTGCAACTGTTTGATTTAAGTTGCCGCTAATTGTACCATTTTCTCCGGCTATAAATGTTATATCAAACTTTATAGAATCACTCCAAAAATCATAAGGTATACCAAATTTTACACCTTCTTTGTCTTGGGCTTGATTTAATAAATAAAGTTTAATAACCTCTAATTGGTCAGCTACGGGGTGAGGATCCGGCAAATATATTTCTCGAGCTTCATCGTATTTATGCAAAATACGATCCGATATTTGATGTTCTACAGTATAACAAAATTCGTGAGCATAATGAGCAAGAATATACTTCCATTGCGTTTCATACTGCACATTGTTAGGGTCAAGTAAAAGATCTACTTTATTATTTGTAATTATATCGCCAATTAAATCTTCCAAATATACACAAGCATATTTTCTAATGCTTTGATTTGAATGAAATTTTTTTGTATTACTGCTATCGTATTTATTTACGAAAGAAATGGAAGTGAAAACACTCCTATAATTATCCAATAACTCAAAGTCCATTAATTCCGGAATATCGTTGGCATATAGATGATAATCATCGTATTTTTTAGAAAAACTTTCCTCATTAATGATTTGTTTCGTAAAATAACTATCAATATCAAAGCGTACTAAACCTGAAAACATCTCATTTAAAGCTAATTCAAAGTTTTGTGTGATTTTTTCACAAATCTTCATCTCCGATTCTGACATTTTGTAATCAACTATAGTTTCTCCATGATCTGTTTCAAATATGCCTTTTATGGCTGTTACGTACACCATAAGGATTTTATACTTTACGTCTTTAATTAATGAAAATTTCGCATATAAATTGGTAGTGTCATAATTTGAAATAATATTATCATCGATCAATTTTCCATTTTTGTCCGTAATTTGCGTAGTGAAATCTTTATCTAAATACCAACCCTCGAAAGTAGAGTTTATCCTTTGTGGAATAGGAAAGGTTGCATTTTTGGCTGAATCAAAATAGACAAGAACATTGGAAATATCTGCATTTTCGGTTGCATTATTGTATACAAGATTAAATATAGTTCCTATTTGTTTGAATAATGCAGTATATGTTTTTGGTTCGGTTACATTTACGATGTCTGAACGAGTAATTTCGCTAAAACCATCATCCCAACCTATAAATCGATAATTTTCATTTGGAATAGCGGTGACTTCTGTTGTTTTGCTACCATATGGTAAATATTGATAGATTTCTCCTTTTATAGTGCCGCCTTTGGCTGCTGAATAAGCTACCATATAAGAAAGCTTATAAAAATAAGCGGTTATTGTCAAATTCTCCGAAATATTATTGTCACTACGCGTGGCATTGGTGCTTCCGTCAGACCAATGTGTAAAAATATATCCTTCATTTGGTATGGCTGTAACGGAGAGGGAATTTTCGCCTTTTTTAACTGTTTGATTTGCTTGCCCTTCAATATAACCGCCTTCCGAACAAACATAATTTATCGAGAAGGTCTCCGTTTTTTGACATGCCGACAGTATAGGGAAGATAAGAAATATAGTTATTATAGTTGCAATAAAGAAAAATTTTCTCATAAAAATCTCCTATAATTTTAATTTTACATTTTTCTGGTTTTCTTGATAAACATCTTGCTCATTTCTGGCGGAACTATACTTAATTATCAAGTAGCCTCGCTTATATTATAGCATATTAATAAATATAGTGCAAAATAAAAAGATTAGAAAAAAATATAATTAATAAGATGTCCTTTAGTGCCATTTTTTAGGCGCAATGAGACAAAGTGTCTATTAGAATATTGACACTCATCAAAACCATATCTATAATTAAGATAATAATTATTAAAGGAGGATTTGTTATGACAAATTCAAAGAAGAAGACTTTTGTTTTTTTGACCATTGCTTTTGCATTGTTGATTAGTTTAACTTTATTGATGGCTAACGACTCAACTAAGATTGTAAGAGCTGAAACAATAAGTTCTAATCAATATACGCTTTTTAATGATGGCATAAATAGCGATGACCGAACTCCGTATGAAGTGGAAAAATATGAAATGGAATCTGGTATTGCCAATACTATAACTGAAGATACTTATACTATTCAAATAACAAGAGAACAATATATAGAAAAGATTTTATACAATAATGAAGATGTTTCTGAAATTCTTGTCGATGGGAGTTCTCCTATTGCTATTATTGTTAGTCCACAGCGCCCTTTCGAGATTGAAGATATTGTCATTTATTTAGAACAAGGCGAAGCGCAAATTATGACATCTTTAAATGTTTGTATGATAAGTGAGATAAAAAAAGACCTAAAAATATATGTGGGAATCAAAGATGTAATATCTAATATAAGTTATTATATCGATGGACAACCTTATTATGAGAATCCAACTCAATATTCAAATAAACTTAAAACAATATTGCCTAAACCTATGATAGAAGAAAAAGGTAAAGAGTTTAATGGATGGTATACTGATAAAGAATGTAATGGCAATAGAATTGAGTCTATAGAAATAGGGGAGAAGGGAGATAAAATATTATATGGAACTTTAATAGATGCAAAATATACGGTTCATTTAAAATCGGAATATATTTCACAGAATGATAAAGATGTAAATGATTTAATATATGGGAAAAGATATGTTCTCCCTGTTCCAGAACGTATTGGATATAACTTCGATGGATGGTACTCTGAAGAAGGGATAAGATACACATATGCTAATGGGATTTGTGTAAAAGAGTGGAGTGATACTGAAGATATAACTCTTTATGATCATTGGACTCCTCAAGCCTTTTCTTTATATTTAAACACTAATGGTGGCGATGAATTAAATACTAAATTGCAAACTGTTTATTGGGATTCCAATTATACGTTACCAATTCCTACAAGGCAAGGATATACTTTTATAGGTTGGTATTTTTCAAATACAAGTGATAGCGATACATACAAATTAACCAATGAAAAGGGAGAGAGTTTAGAAGTATGGCATTTGTTATCAATACCCATGCTTTATGCACATTGGAAAGAAAATACTTATAATGTTTATTTAACAAAGAAACATAGTCAAGAAGAATATTCTATGTACTATGCAATAAGATCTGATTATGATATAAAATATTCCGCTAATCAAACATGCGATTGGGCAGAAGAATATATGATATATAATGGCGATAAAAGATTATTTACTGAATGGCAAGTAATTTTAGGAAGCTATTATGATTACAATGAAGATACAAATCCATGGCGTTCATACTCATCAAGTTTAATACTAACATACAGTGTTCAAGATATTATGACAAAATTTTATCCTGATATGACTACAAAAGAATATATAACTATAAGAGCATATTATGATACTCCGGAAAGCAGTAGTGGAGGAGGGTCATGTATTTCGGAGGGCTCATTAATTACTCTTGCTGATGGTACTCAAAAACCTGTAGAACAATTAAAAGGGGATGAACAATTGCTTGTTTGGAATATGTTTACAGGTGAATTTGATACGGCACCAATACTTTTTATAGACCATGATGCTACCCAAGTTTATGAAGTAATCAATCTATATTTCTCAGATAATACAACTTTAAAAGTAATGACTGAACACGCTTTTTGGGATGTTAATCTTAATAAATATGTTTATCTCAGAAAAGATGCAAATATATATATCGGACACTGGTTTAATAAACAAATTATGGATGAAAAAGGTAACTTTGTATGGACAGCAGTACAGCTTACAGATGTCGCAATTAGGGAAGAATATACTTCTGCTTGGAGCCCTGTAACTTATGGTTTTATGGGATATTATGTAAATGGTATGTTATCTATTCCTGGGAATGGGGAAAGCTTTATAAATTATTTTGATGTTGATGCTGAAACAATGCAATATGATATACTGGCAATGCAGAAAGATGTAGCTAAATATGGCTTGTTTACATATGATGAATTTGCAAATCTTGTTCCTATAACTGAAGAGATTTTCAATGCTTTTAATGGACAATATCTTAAAATAGCTATAGGAAAGGGAATTACGACAATAGAAAGAATAAATGAATTGGTAGAATTATATTGGAAATATTTATAATTTAATTCACAAACATCTTACATCTTATGCATCTGTATCCGTCAGTTATTTCTGACGGATACTATTTTCTATAAAATATTTAGTGAGAGGGAGCGAACGGATAAATTTGCTTAAATAGGGGGCAAAAATTTTTTGTAAGCGCTTGCTTTTTCTGTAAAATAGGTTTATAATATATTTGTAGGGGAGCTTATTCAATAGGCTGAGAGGAAGGTGTGCCTTCGACCCTTTGACCTGATTTGGATAATCCCAACGTAGGAAATTTTTTAGGGAAGTCTTAAATCGGGGCTTCCCATTTTGTTTGTCAAGGAGTTTGTTATGGTAAAGATAAACGGAGTTGATACCGATGTTGCGGGCAAGAGCGTAGCCGAATATCTTGCGTCGTCAAGCTATGACGTAAAGCGTGTTGCGGTCGAGCGCAACGGAGATATCGTGTCAAAGGCTCAATATGACAAGACGATTCTTTGCGACGGCGATATTCTTGAAGTCGTTTCATTTGTGGGAGGCGGCTAAAATGGACGAAAGGTATGAACGTCAATTTGCGCTACGTGAAGTGGGCGAAAAGGGACAACGCAAACTGCTATCGTCAAAGGTTTTGGTGATCGGCGCGGGCGGGCTGGGTTCAAGCGCGCTTTTGTATCTTGCGGCAGCGGGCGTGGGCACGATAGGAATTGCCGATTACGACCGTGTGGAAAAGATCAATCTTCAAAGGCAGGTCATTCATAGTACTGATACGGTGGGACAGCTTAAAGCGGAATCTGCATCCAAAACGCTAAAAGCGCTCAATCCCGACGTTTGCTTGAACTTGTTTGAGCAAAAGGTGACGAAGGAAAATATCGACGAGCTTATTGCTCCGTATGATTTTATTCTCGACTGCACCGATCGCTTCGAAACCAAATTCCTTATAAGCGACGCTTGCGTGAAAGGCAAAAAGCCGTTTTCGCACGCGGGAGTGGTGAGATTCGAAGGTCAGGCTATGACTTATGTGCCGGGCAAGGGTCCGTGCTTGCGTTGCCTTTTAAGCGAGCCGCCACCGACGGTCACTTGCGCCGAGGTGGGAGTGCTGGGCTCGGTAGTGGGAATTTTGGGAAGCATACAAGCGACGGAAGCCGTAAAATATCTGCTCGGGATAGGACAGCTTCTTGTCGGTAAAGTGCTTTTGGTCGACGGACTGAATATGAATATAAAAGTAGTCGATTTT
>CANQUR010000025.1 GCA_947627075.1 uncultured Clostridia bacterium | reverse complement strand
TCTTCTATATGAATGGAGGTGAACACGTCGTCCTTTACTATCTTTTCGCTTATAAGTATAGCGTCCTCGTAGTTGTAACCTTCCCAGGACATGAAGCCGACGAGAATGTTTCTTCCGAGAGCGAGCTCGGCATTTTGCGTCGAATGTCCGTCGGCAAGTACTTCACCCGCCTTGACGTGTTGACCTTTATTTACTATGGGCTTTTGATTAATACATGTGCCTTGGTTGGAAGCGCGGAATTTTTTGAGCGTATATGTCGCAGTCGCGCCGTCGTCCTCGGCGACCTTTATCGTATCCGCGTCCACATAGGTGACTACGCCGGGCTTGCGGCTTATCACCATTACTCCCGAGTCGTAAGCTATCTTGTGTTCTATGCCCGTGCCTACTATGGGCGCCTCGGGCTTTAAGAGAGGAACTGCCTGACGTTGCATGTTAGAGCCCATGAGCGCACGGTTGGTATCGTCGTTTTCAAGGAACGGTATGAGCGCGGTCGCCACCGATATCATTTGGCGAGGCGAAACGTCGATATAGTCTATTTCCTCGCACGGACGCTCGGCTATGTCCTCGCGGTGACGCATAAGGACACGCTTATTTACAAACCAATTGTTTTCGTCGAGCGGCTCGGTAGCTTGGGCGACGCAATATCTGTCCTCTTCGTCCGCCGCAAGATATTCGACTCCTTCCGCTCCCGGGATAACGCGTTTATTTACCTTATCCACCTTGCGGTACGGAGCCTCGATAAAGCCGTATTCGTTTATGCGTGCATACGAACTTAACGAGCTTATAAGACCTATGTTTTGACCTTCGGGCGTTTCGATGGGACACATACGCGAGTAGTGCGTATAGTGTACGTCGCGGACTTCGAAGGAAGCTCTTTCGCGGTTCAATCCGCCTGGACCGAGAGCAGAAAGTTTACGCTTGTGAGTAAGCTCGGCTATCGGGTTGGTTTCGTCCATGAATTGCGAAAGCTGGCTGGAACCGAAAAATTCCTTTATCGCGCTTGCTACGGGACGAATATTTATAAGGTTTTGCGGAGTAAGTTCGCTATCCTGTTGGATCTGCATTCTTTCCCTTATGACGCGTTCGAGCCTTGCTACACCGATACGGAATTGATTTTGCAATAGCTCGCCTACGCTGCGCACACGACGGTTGGCAAGGTGGTCGATATTGTCTATAAAGCCTATATCGTATCTGAGTCCTATCAAATAATTTATTGTGCTTATAACGTCGTCGATAAGAATATGCTTAACTATGAGATTATCCACATTCTTTGCTATAAGTCCCATGAGTTCTTCGGGCGATTGCGCCTCATCCATGAGCTTTTTAAGCGTGGGATAGTGAACCATCTCGTTGATGCCGAGGTCCTTGGGGTCGCAGTCTATATAGCCGTTAAGTTCGACCATATTGTTGCCTATCACCACGTGATATCCGAATTCGCTGTTCGGAGCAACCACTTTTACCTCGTTGATACCGCTGTTTTGAATTTTGAAAGCAACCGATTCCTCGATTATTTCGCCTTTCTTTACATATAAAACGCCGTCTCCGTCCACAATATCTTCGTAGGCGGTCATGCCTGCTATACGGGCGCGGAGCGCAAGCTTTTTGTTGAACTTATATCTGCCGACGCGCGAAAGATCGTACTTTCTGCGATCGAACATAAGTCCGTCGATGTAGCCGCGTATGCTGTCTACGTTGGGAACTTCGCCCGGACGGAGCTTTTTGTTGAGTTCGATAAGTCCTTCGTCCTCTGTCTTTATGGGGTCCTTTGCGCAGGTTTCCCTCATCAATTTTTCGTTGTGGAATATCCTGTTGATATCCTCGTCGGTGCCGAATTTATTTTCGGTTTGAGTAGCCGAAAGAGCGCGCAAAAGCACAGTAGCGGGAACCTTACGCGTCCTGTCCACATGCACCCACAGAGTGCCCGAAGAATCCTCTTGAAATTCAAGCCAAGCGCCGCGAGACGGAATATTGGTAGCGGCATAATACGATTGACCGGTCTTGATATCCTTCTGTTCGTCAAAGTACACGCCGGGCGAACGAACGAGCTGCGATACGACAACACGCTCTGCTCCGTTTATGATGAACGAGCCGTTGGGCGTCATAAGCGGAAGATCGCCCATGAACACTTCCTGTTCAATGGCGCTTCCCACATCACCGTTCTCGTCATAGACTTCGAGCCTCACCTTGACTTTAAGCGCAGCCGAATAAGTAGCGTCGCGATCCTTGCATTCCTTTTCGCTGTACTTGATCTTGTCGTCTAAATGGTAATCCAAAAAATGAAGCGCGATCCTACCCGAGAAGTCGGTGATAGGCGAAAAATCCTTGAGCACTTCGCCTATTCCATGGCTTAAAAAGTCGGCATACGAGGATTTTTGTACTTCGATAAGCTGCGGCATTTCGATGACTTCCTGGCATTGCGCAAAGGAAATCCTTTCGGTATTGCCGTATTTTATCTTTCTGATGATTCTTTCGGACATTTATAATCTCCTTTATAAAGTTCGCATTTGAAAAATTTTTTTCGCAGAATACTGCATTTTAATATGATAACTCTATTTGGCAAATAATGTCAAGCAAAATAAAGTATAAAATTTTATTTTTTGAAAAAAATTTTTCGGGAGCACGAAAAAAAGCGCGTTTTATGACGAATCGTCTTCACATAAAAACGTTGTGCGCTTGTTAAAAGGCTCTTGCCTATTTATCCTTAACAGAGCATATATCATCAAAATCAAGCTACAATTAATAAAAAAATCGATGCCGTAATATAACGGCATTTCGTATAACAAAAAGAGCGATCGAATTAAATCAAGTCGCTCCTTTTCTTTAACTATTTTCGATTGTTTTCGTCGTTCTTTGTGAGTGAAGGTTTGGTTTTTCTTTTATTTTCGATAATGACTATAGATATATAGGCTACAAGTAACACTGCGCAGGTACCGAGCACTATTGCATACATTGCCCATAGCGGTATTTGAGTATCGAACAAATACAAGTTGCCGTCGAACGCATCCATAAGCGCCTTTTGTCCCGCTTGCGGCAAGCCCGCCTCGCCGAGGCTTTTTATATATCCGCCCATAAAATGTTTGCGCATGATGCCTACGCTGTACGTTCCCGGCAAAAAGCACACGATATTGCGAATGGTTTCGGAAAACTGCGAAAGCGGCATATATGCTCCGCAAATAAATCCGTACATGGACGACACGAGCGTCGAAAGAGCCGAAAGTCCGCCTTGCGTGGAGATAAAGCTTTCGATAACGCCCGCAAGAAGGGAGCCAAACAGCACGCAAAGAATGATGTCCCCCAATATAGCCATAATGTCCCCGAACGAAAAGCTCCACCCGACCACAGCCAAATATATAAATCCTATCGCAAGCACACACAGCATCACCAAAAGAGTGACAATAAAATTCGAAATAAAATAGCCTATGGACACCGTTACCCCTTTTACGGGCGAAACTTTTAGGTCGTTAAACGCGCCGTCCACCTTGTCCTGTATCATGACTGCGTTCGAGCATATAGCGACGGTCACAGAGCAAACAGCCATTATTGACGAAAGCAACCAGGCTCCCGCCAAACCTTCCGTTTGATACTTTTGAGCGGTAAATCCGAAGTTCGAAAAGATATTTTCAAACGACGATATGTATGTGCTACGCAAAAAAGTCACGAACAGCACGAGCAAGATCATGGGAGTTATGAGCGAAACGAAAAAGAGGAATTTGTCCTTGAAATAGCATTTTACGTTGCGTTTAACAAGAGCGCCGAGTTTATAAAGTTCTTCCATTTACGCCTCCTTTATGTCTTTTCCCGTTACTTTAAGGAAAACATTATCCATATTGCCTTTAAGCACTTCGAAATCGTCAAAGACGTTCGGATAAGAGCGCATATATCTTATTACGTCGGAAGTATTGCCGACCTCGACTTCCACAAAATCGCGTTCTGCCCTTATGTTGAGTCCAAGCGCGTCAAACACCTTTTTTGCCTCATCGAGGTTTTTATAAAACCTTATGCAGTCGGTGGCAAATTTATTTTTCAGTTCATGAGGCGTGCCTTCCACCACCTTTTTGCCGCTGTCGAGAATTAGCACATTATCGGCAACGGTCGCTTCTTCCATATAATGAGTGGTGAGTAGCACGGTAAGTCCGCGCTCGTGACGCAATTTTTCTATGGCGTTCCAAACGCTTATGCGAGTTTGAGGATCCAGCCCGGTAGTAGGCTCATCCAAAATCAAGAGCTCGGGACTATGTAAAAGCGCTCTGGCTATGTCGATACGGCGACGCTGTCCGCCCGAAAGTTTGTTTAGCGTGCGCGGCAAAAGCTCATTTAGCCCGAGCAGTTTGTCAAGCTCGCAAATACGGGCTTTGAAATTTTCTCCTCTAATCCCATATAGCGCGGCTCGACTTTTAAGATTATCCATCACGGTCAGACGCCTGTCGAGAACCGAATTTTGAAATACTATGCCTATTTTCGACTTGATAGTATCCGGTTTAAGGTCTATGTCGCAATCGCAAACCTCTACTTTGCCTCCGTCTTTGTCGAGTATTCCGCTTATTATATTTATGGTAGTGGACTTACCCGCTCCGTTCACGCCCAAAAAGGCAAAGAGCTCACCGCTTCGCACCGAAAAAGACAAATCGTCGACAGCTTTCAAGCTACCGAACGATTTGCATAAGTTTTGTATTTGTAATATCATTATACTTTATCCTATGAAAAATATCTTTATTTTATGAGGTTTTGATTGCGAGAAGGACCGACGCCCACCATTGCAACCTTTACGCCTAACTTATTTTCTATAAATTCAATATATTTTTTTGTGCTTGCGGGCAAGTCATTATAGCATTTTATATCGGATATGTCCTCGCTCCATCCGTCGAGCGTTTCGTAAACAGGCTCGCATCCTTCGAGCTCGCTTATATCGACCGGGAAGTCCTCTATAAGCTTTCCGTTCTTGCGATATGCCACGCATACTTTGAGTTTGTCTATGCCCGTAAGAGTGTCGAGCTTATTTACGGCAAGCGAAGTAAGTCCGTTAACTCTTACCGCAAAGCGAAGTATGACAAGGTCTAACCAGCCGCATCTACGCGCTCTGCCCGTGACCGTGCCGTATTCGCCGCCCTTTTGTCTTATGTTATTGCCTATCTCGTCGTCGAGTTCGGTAGGGAACGGTCCCTTGCCTACGCGAGTGGTATACGATTTGCAAACGCCCAAAACCTCGTCTATGAGCGTAGGCCCTATTCCCGTGCCTATGCAAAATCCGCCCGCGGTAGGGTGAGAGCTCGTAACGTACGGATAAGTTCCCACGTCTATATCGAGCAAAGCTCCTTGTGCGCCCTCGAAAAGTACGTTTTTGCCCGACTTTATGGCGTTATACACAAGCACCGAGGCGTCCGTAACAAACGGTGCAAGCGTTTCGGCGTATTTTGTATACTCATTATATATGGTATCGAAATCGAGCGGCTGTCCGCCGTAGACGTCGACAATGATCTTGTTCTTTATATTTATATTTGTTTTAAGTTTTTGAGCAAAAATTTCGGGATTGATAAAATCGCACATTCTGATGCCGCTTCTCTCGGCTTTGTCCATGTAGCACGGACCTATACCGCGTTTGGTAGTGCCTATGTCGCCCTTTCCGCGCAATTTTTCGCTGAGCCCGTCAAGTTCGATATGATACGGAAGCACGACATGAGCGCGAGCGTCTATTTTGAGCCCGTCGAGGCTCTTGCCGCTTGCCTTGATCTCGTTCATTTCCCCTATCAATGCTTTTGGATTGAGTACGATGCCGTTTCCTATAACGCATACCTTGTTGTCATAGAGTATCCCGCTGGGGATAAGGCGTAACTTATAAGTCACTCCGTCCACGACTACGGTGTGTCCGGCGTTGTTTCCGCCCTGAGATCTTACCACGACATCCGACTTCTCCGCCAAAATGTCTATTATCTTGCCCTTACCTTCGTCGCCCCATTGTGCGCCCACAAGTGCAGTTACCGACATATGTACCTCCGTGTGATCGAAACCACGGTTAATATATTACCATTACCGAAAGAAAATGTCAACATATTGCAACATAAAATTTCATCATAAAATACAAGCGATGAACTTTTTATTCATCATCGCAAAGTCCCAATGGATAATATGCCATTATTCTTTAACCGCATACCGAGTCTATGCATAGGGCCGTCTATTTCAAAAACCTTTACGGTAGCCTTAAAACATTTGACAAATTCGTCTGTTATAAGTATAATAGCGATATGGTCGTTGATTTTCACACTCATTGCTATAAGCCGTTGCTTGCAAAAAAAGCGACCTCGCTGATCCCCGTCGGCTCGCCTTATGGTCCTTTTTATGACGGTACTGCGGACGGGCTAATTAAAAGCATGAGGGATAGCGGAATAGATCGTTCGGTGGTGCTCAACATTGCAAATTCGCCCTACTCGGTCAAGGCGGTCAACGACTACGCTATTGAGCTATTAAGCTATGACAACCTTATTCCTTTCGGCTCGGTACATCCCTACTATGCCGATATCGAAGGTGAGATTTTAAGGCTCAAAGAGCATGGCATAAAGGGATTAAAGTTTCACCCCTACTATCAGCGTTGCGAGCTTTGCGACAAAGCCGCGTACAAAGCCTATGAGCTCGGAGCCAAACACGATATGATTATGCTCTTTCACGGCGGGCACGACCTTATGTTAAAGGGCGACAATTCAAATCCGAAGCTACTTAAACAAATTTACGACGACTTCCGCGGGGCAAAACTTGTGTTTGCGCATCTCGGCGGATGGGATCTGTGGGACGATTGCTTCAAGTTGCTTGTGGGAAAAGACGTTTACCTTGACACTTCGTTTGCGTTCATGTTCCTTACAAAAGAGCAAATAAACTTTGTGTTGGAAAATCATGACAACAAAAAGTTGCTGTTCGGTACCGATGGACCTTGGACAAATTCAAAAGATGAGCTGATGCATACAAAACAGCTTTGCACGCCTTACCTTGAAGATATATTGTATAAGAATGCGGCAAAGTTGCTCGGGTTATAGAAAGTATAAAAATGCGCGAAGGTGGCGGAACGGCAGACGCGCCGGTTTCAGACGCCGGTGGTTAATTCTCGTGAGGGTTCAAATCCCTTCCTTCGCACCAAAATAAATGGCACCTTTTTTACAGGTGCCATTTATTTTGAGGAAGGGATTTGAACACTATGAGGGCGCGAGGCGTTAGGACCCTCACCACCGACTTCGTCGGAGCCTCCCCCGATAGTTGCTTTTGTTTTCTTTTCATGTCTTATTCGCGGGGGAAGCCTTACATAAGGTCAATTGCTCCGTATTAGCCTTCCCCACTTGGGAGGAAGGTGGCATTGAGCGTAGCGAAATGACGGATACTCCGCTTCGCTCCGTGGCGTTCGCTCACGTTGTTCGCTCGGCTGAGGAGAGCAAAACTCACCCTAACCACCGACTTCGTCGGAGCCTCCCCCGATAGTTGCTTTTGTTTTCTATTCATGCTTTATTCGCGGGGGAAGCCTTACATGAGGTCATTACGCTCTATGCATGAGCTATGAGGAAAAATGTGTGTGGGGGGGGACCGTGTAATTATTTACAGCGAAGCTTTATTGCTGTTTTTTTGAGGTTTTAAGTAAAATCTATATAAAAAAGATCCCCTTTCGTAGCAAAAGGAGATCTGATTTTTGTACTTAATTGTGTTTTACTTATTTAATGCTTCTTCGACCGCAACCGCAACGGCTACCGAAGCGCCTACCATGGGGTTATTGCCCATGCCTATAAGTCCCATCATCTCAACGTGAGCCGGCACCGAGGACGAGCCCGCGAACTGTGCGTCGGAATGCATACGTCCCATTGTGTCGGTCATGCCGTACGAAGCGGGCCCTGCCGCCATATTGTCGGGATGAAGCGTTCTACCCGTACCGCCGCCCGAAGCCACCGAGAAGTATTTTTTACCTGTATCGTAGCAAAGCTTTTTGTACGTGCCCGCAACGGGGTGTTGAAATCTCGTGGGATTGGTAGAGTTGCCGGTAATGGAAACGTCCACGTCCTCGTACTGCATAATGGCAACGCCCTCGCGCACGTCGTCGGCGCCGTAGCAACGGACTTTCGCGCGCTCTCCGTCCGAATAAGCATATTCCTTGACGATTTTGAGCTCTCCCGTGTAGTAGTCGTATTTGGTTTGAACGTAGGTGAAGCCGTTTATTCTGCTTATTATCATGGCGGCGTCCTTGCCCAGCCCGTTCAAAATGACTTTAAGCGGCTTAACGCGCACCTTGTTGGCGGTCTTTGCTATGCCTATTGCTCCTTCGGCTGCCGCAAAGCTCTCGTGACCTGCGAGGAAGCAAAAGCACGAGGTCTTTTCGTCCAAAAGCATGGATGCGAGATTGCCATGGCCGAGTCCCACCTTACGCTGTTCGGCAACGGAGCCGGGAACGCAGAATGCTTGCAAGCCCTCGCCGATCGCAACTGCCGCGTCCATAGCCTTTTTGCAATTCTTCTTTATGGCAATGGCGCAACCGAGAGTATATGCCCAGCTTGCATTATCAAACGCTATGGGCTGTGTGCCCTTTACGATAGCGTCTACATTTATACCCTTATCAAGGCAAATCTGTCTTGCCTCTTCGAGGTCCTTTATGCCATTTGCTTTAAGGCATTTGTTTATGCCGTCTATTCTTTTATCATATCCTTCAAAAGTGACCATAACTTACCTCCTACTGCTTGCGCGGATCGATGTATCTTGCCGCGCCGTCGAATCTGCCGTAATGGCCTGTGGACTCTTTAAGAGCCTGATTTGCGTCCATGCCCGCCTTGATCTTATCCATCATAACTCCAAGACGAACAAACTCGTAACCTATAACAAGATCGTCCTTGTCGAGCGCGAGTTTCGTGATATACCCCTCGGCGATCTCAAGATATCTTACGCCCTTTTTCTCGGTGCTGTAAATAGTGCCTATTTGCGAACGATGACCTTTGCCGAGGTCCTCAAGCCCCGCGCCTATTTCGAGCCCGTCGTCCGAGAACGCCGATTGGCTTCTGCCGTAAACTATTTGCAAAAACAACTCGCGCATAGCGGTGTTTATCGCGTCGCAAACGAGGTCGGTATTGAGCGCCTCCAAAATGGTCTTGCCCGGCAATATTTCGCCTGCCATTGCCGCCGAGTGAGTCATGCCCGAGCAACCGAGCGTTTCGACGAGCGCTTCCTTTATAATTCCTTCCTTTATATTGAGCGTCATTTTGCAAGCGCCTTGTTGCGGAGCGCACCAGCCGACGCCGTGTGTGAGTCCGCTTATATCACGGATCTCCTTTGCCTGTACCCATTTGCCCTCTTCGGGAATGGGCGCGGGTCCGTGATTCGGTCCCTTGGCAACACATACCATATTTTCCACTTCTTTAGAAAATCGCATATTTAGCCTCCATAATTTTGCTATTACATATTTTACCACTATTTGGCTTTTTTCACAACAATTTTGAACCGTATATAAAGTTAAAATTTTGTTTTTTGCTTTACTTTTTTGCGCTTTCATGGTACAATTTATTCGGAGGTAAACATGGAAACGGGAATAAAAGGAAAAAAGGAGCGCGTCATACCCTATGAACAGACCGCGGAATACATTTCAAGCGGGCTATTGCCGGTATTTGCCACTCCTTGCATGATACAATTTATGGAGGAAACGGCGCGAACTTCGGTAGAGCCGTATCTATCCGAAGGGCAAAGCACGGTTGGCACAAGCGTGGACATTCGCCACCTTGCTTCCACCTTTGTGGGCTGTAAGGTCACTTGCGAAAGCGAGCTTATCGAGGTCGATCGCCGCCGCCTCGTCTTTAACGTAAAAGTGTATGACGAAAAGGAATTGCTCGGCGAAGGCATTCACGAACGCTTTATCATAGACAACGCAAAATTCATTGCAAAGCTCGACGAAAAAAAGAAGAGCATGGGCATAAATTGATCTTTCGAAATAATTGAACTTACAAAATAAAAGGGCGACTGTCGTATATCGGTCGTCCTTTTTGATTTTTATAATACGGTTTCCCTTTCGCCCTCTTTGTACTGTTTTGTAAAGCCTCTGCCGTAGACCTCGCTTGTCGGAAGCATATATGCAAAGGTATCGGGATAGCGGCTCAAAATTCGCTTAAAGGTTGCCATTTGTCGCTTACGGATAATGCAAATGAGCAATTGATTTTCGGCTCCCGTATATGCTCCGTGCGCATTGATTATCGTCACGCCGCGTTTAAGCTCGGTGGTGAGCTCATGCCCGAGCTCTTTGCCGTGTAGCGTTACCACCTCGAATTTTATCGCCGAGGAGAAGCCTCGAATGATGATCTCGCTGGTCTTGGACGCGCAGAACATTTTGCAAAGCGACAAAAGCATTGGGATAAGCACGGGAGCGAAGCCCGTTCCTCCGAACTTTTCCGTGTCCACGAAAAAAGCGGAAAGCACGACTACGGATGAGTCGAGCGCAAATATAAACCAGGAAATATTGGTCGCGGGGAACTTCTTTTGAAGTAACGCGCCTATTATCTCGGTGCCGCCGTTGCAGCCGTCCACTTTAAGCAGCAAAGCTATCGACGCGCCGCACATTATGCCGCCCGCTATCGCCGCCAAAATAAACGCATAGCCGTTGCCGTTTTCGGGATTTACTATAAACTGCGGTACGTGCAAGTATGGCATGATCGCCAAAATGCCCGAATCGAGGAATATAGTAAGAATGGTCTTTATGATAAAGTCTTTTTTGAACTTGAAAAACGCTACGATTATGATAGGTATATTGATAACGAAGAATAGTATACCTGCGTTGATGGGAAAGCTCGTATCCTTTGTGAGATATTCCACAAACGTGCCTATTCCCAAAAAGCCGCCGGGCGAAAAGTTGTTGGGCTGTACGAAGATATATACGCCGAACGCTTGCAATATTGCGGCAAGAAATACGACTGCATATTCCTTTATGTATTTTACGGTCGTACTTTGCTCGGGATTTTTTACGAGCGGTTTTTTTATTTTTGTTTCATGTTCATGCCCATTGCCTAACTCGTTAGGCTCTGCTTGGGCGGATGTTTGTTGATTTTCGTTGTTTTCCATATTCTTTTTCCTTCAGGCATTGAATTGTAACACTTTAACTTTTTTTAGTAAACTATTTTGAGGCATTTGATCAATGAAATTTGAGTGAAATCCATACATCAGATCACATCAAAGCTTCAAAAGCCAAAACAAAAACGTTTTCCGTAAGAATATGAGTCAAAACTTCATGCTTTCAACCAACGAAGCGTTCCTTCCTTCAAGACGATATCGTAATATGCTGTCACGTCTGCGCCGTGATCGTCGAAAACTTTTACGCTGTCTATGATATTCACTGCCTGCTGTTGATCGAGCTCGAGCTTGCCGCTTACCGAAACAACTATCCTGTGTCCACTTACAAGCGAACCGAGAGAGATCCGCCAACAGTCCTTTGTGTTCCCCAATATAGGTTCGTCGCCTTTTATCGCGGAAACGGAGACGCTCGTCACTTCTATAGTGCGCGGCAAAATTTGTAATGGAGAGCCCTCAAAACTCACTCGATTACTACCGTCCGAAAGTAAATCTTTGTCCTCATGCTTAACGGAAACGGTGAAAAACTCTTCTATTTCTTTAAGTGGAACCGTTCCGACATTGGTTATGGAGTATTTTCTTTCACTTACTGAAACCTTTATCCACTCCTTATCTATATCCGGCGGCAGTGCGGATATTCTGTAATTTTTTTCTCCGTCCGCTCCGTCGAAAACAAGCGGCTCACCGTCGTAAATTTTCGATAACGACGCGACCGTGATAACGATTGGCGATTTGATCCTGATCTTGCCGTATAAAACCTCGATCTTATAATTGTCCGTGACGTTTATGTCGCCGTCAAAAATCTGTATTGTGCAGACATTGTCCGTATAGCCCACTTCGTCGGAATCCGTTATATTGACAGATCCGTTCGATCTCGCGACTATACTATGCCCGTCTACAAGTTCGCCCGTTTCGAGCGAAGCTTTTTCGCATTTTTGCAAAGTTCCGTCGTAAATAAATGTCGCCGAATCCGTGCGAACCTGTATTTCTCGCGGAGTCACCGAAATTTCGCCGTAATCGTATTCGACGCTATAATTTTCGGTCACATCATTGCCTTTTTCGTCGTGTATAGTCGGCAAAGCTGTCATGGTGTTGGGCTTGCTCCCTACGTCGATGATATCGGCGCAGTTGTGCGCAACATAGCTTATCATCTCGTGCCCTTGTATGAGTCCTTCGCAACCGTCGACGCGTTCGAGCGAATGAGCCGTGCCGTCATATTCAAACGATCCCGATGCAGTTCGTACGGTCATGGGATGCCGATCGACTTTCAACGTTCCCGTTTCGAATTTTATATCATAGTGCGCGGTCACGTCGCTACCGTACTCGTCCGTTATTCTTAAAGTTTGAGCTTCGTTAGAAAAGCTTCCGACGTTTATCGCTTGCACACATTCCAAAAATAACTTATGTCCTTTAAGCAGACCGAGTTGGGATACAATTTCGTATTCCGAAAAGCTGTGCGGCATTGCGTCGTATTCCCACTCCTTCGAGAAAGTTTTTATCGTAATGGGGCGCTTCTCCGAAAACAATTCCTTTTGTTCGGCTTTTATCGTATACGATGACGATACGTCATTACCGTTTGCGTCGCAGATCTTGGCGTTATCGCATATCGCCGATACAAAAACCGAGCCTTCATCGGTATAATCAAATAAGAACTCGTCGACTGTCAAACTATCTTCATATTTAAGATTTTCGACCGAATACGAAGGTTTATCGCCGTACATTAGCGCGGTATCGGTTATTTTTATAACAACGTCGGCAGGTTTTATGGTGAAAGAATGTGCTCTGCCGTATCTTTCCTTGCCGCCCAATCCGGACGAGACCGCTCTGAATTCATAATCGCCCGAATAGATCGGTGCGTCGGAGCTCCATTCTCCGTTTTTTTGGCGATATTCGATCCTATGAATGTCCCTAAAAACAGCCTTTGCCGCAAATGAAAGCTCGTCGCCGTACTTTAGTTCCGCCGAATAAGCTTCTCCGTATACGTTTCCCGCAATACCGAGTAGAACGCACACCGCAATAAGGCAGACAAGCGTCGCCACTATTGCAAAACGCAAACGCCACAACGCAAGCAAGACGGCTTTTTGCTTTGATAAGTTTTTTTTGTATTCTTCTGTCCTCATAGCCGTCTCCTTATTCTACCGTGAGCGTCCCGAACACAAGGTTTACGGAATAATTGCTCGTAACATCATTATCGTTTTCATCCAAAATTCGGACGGTCGCCACGTTATCCCGTCTGCCCTTTTGAGTCAAGCCTTCGCCGAAAGTGAGTTCTATCCTGTCGCCCGTCGCAAGTCCTACGCAAGTATATCCGTCCTCCTTTTTTAGAGGCGTGCCGTCATAACGCTTGGACGCGGACGCGGTAATCACAGTGATCGAACGACTCGTAAGTTCGAGGACGCCGAATTCATAGCTTATTATATATTCGCTTGTGACGTCCGCCCCTTTTTGATCCGTGATAGCAACGGTAAAGGTATTGCTTATCACGCCGACAGAATCAAGTTCTATAAATTTTGCGGAGACGTTATGTCCGTCCTTCAAACTGCCGGAAGCGATAGAATAATTTTCGCACTTTAACTCTTTGCCGTTATATGTTTCCTTTGCGGAACCGCTCGCAAAAGTCACGGCATATCTGCCGCAGACGGAACAAATGCCGTTTTGAACATTGTGTTTATTTGTGGGAGGGATCGTACGCGTGTTTTCGGCTCCGCATCTTTCGCATTCTTGCTTTTCCTCTCCGGACTTGCTGCAAGTCGCCTCGGTGACCGTTTGCCATGTTCCGTAAACGTGATCGCACGGTTCGGGAAAATATTTATCCCAAGGGAAATCCTTTGGTAAACTGTCCCAAGGTATCATGCCCCAAGG
>CANQUR010000024.1 GCA_947627075.1 uncultured Clostridia bacterium | reverse complement strand
GGTACCACTAAGGGGAATCGAACCCCTGTTTTCGGCGTGAGAGGCCAACGTCCTAACCGCTAGACTATAGTGGCAAAAATATTAAGTTGAGAATCGATCTGTTTTCGGCGTGAGAGTGGTCAACGTCGACACTAGACTATAGTGGCAAAAATATTAAGTTGAGAATCGATCTGTTTTCGGCGTGAGAGTGGTCAACGTCGACACTAGACTATAGTGGCAAAAATATTAAGTTGAGAATCGATCTGTTTTCGGCGTGAGAGTGGTCAACGTCGACGCAAACTATAATAACATATAATGTTATTTAATGTTATTGAATTTACATCGCCATGCCGTAAAGCACGTGGTAAAATTCAAATACCTGTGTATTATAGCATAAGTCGAAATATTATGCAAGAAAAAATGCGTGATTTTCAAAAAAATTTTCAAGCTTTCTATGGCCTTTAGCATAAAAGCGAATAAAAAATGCATTATGTATGCAAACTTATCATATAAGGAGTGATTTTTACATAACAATAGCAATTTATCATTTATTATACTTATAAAAGTCGAAAATAGCATATTAAAATGCTTGACAAAAAACTTTTATTTGGTATAATTGATATGTTGTATCTTATGATACGCTCTAACTGATTATATGGTATGTACCATATATTTATCTTAAGCCGTGTTTATGCCTGTAGCATGGGGAGAAGCGAAAGGGCAGAACCACGGAAAGTATCAAATCAAAATTAAATAAGGAGAGAATGATGAAACACAAAACGAAGATCACCATTTTGGTGGCGACGCTTATTGTCAGCGTTGCATTGCTTAATGTCGGCTTTGCGGCGTGGGTGTTTTCCAATCAAGCCGAAAAGACTTATGAGGCGAGTGTATCTACCGAAATGGTCACAGATAGGTCCTGTATCCTCGAGGACGTCTCCGACGAGTATTTCGGCAAGGACAGGGCGCCGTTACATTTCGGCGTTCCGCAAAACAAAAATATAGAAGATGCTTGGCTCGACAGTTGGGAAGAAACAAAGGTCGAGAATTTGGCATATAAGATTGCTCTTAATGTGTCCAAAAACACAAGTACTATCGCTATATCCTTTAATGCATTCCGAGGAAATGATAATATTACAAATCAGGACTTTAAGGATGCGGTAGATCATGATCTTATCGCCAAGCCCGTTTGTATTGTGTCGGATGAAAAGGATGGAGAAACATCTGATTATTTTTCCGTTCAAACATCCGATGATTTTTCTTTTGTTTTAGTCAGAAACAAGGAGCATGACTATACGTCCGATCCGCGTGCGACTGTAGTGATATTTGTTACCATGAAATTCGATTGGGGTAGCCATTTCGACGGCAAGAACCCTTATTTTTACTATAATGAAATGGAACGCGATGACAATATAGAAAATGCGTACACCTTTGAAGGTCAAGAACTTAACAATAACATAACGGTCAACATGGCGGCGGGACAAACTGCGGAAGCTCATGTGGACGCCTTTGCGTCGCTCCATAAGCTTGACGAGTATATCAACGGAAAGGATAAATCAAGCGGCGGTTGGAGTTATCACTATACTTTTGTGGGAACAGCCGTCGAGGATTAAACGAGTGTGCGGTTACGATATGATCATAGAAAAGATGATAAAAACGATCGGAAACTGCACATACTCATTATGCAATAACGTGCAAAGGATGCGAGTATGGCAAAATTAACAAGAAAACAATATACAAGAAAACATCTCTTTATGGGCGCGGTGATTTTGGTTGCGGTAATATTGCTTGTGACCGGAATTGCCATTTGGTTGCTGCTCGGTTCGCTCTCGCAAACGGTGGGAGGATCCTTGAAGGTATCCAGCGTAGTAGCTACGCCCATGTCATTCAGCGAATTTTACGTCGGAGACGAAAAGCTCACCGGTGCTCCCGACGGAACGCAGGAATTGAAGGACGTATTTATTTTCGACAGCGCGCAAAACGATCGCAAGGGCAGAGTCACTTGCGACGGCAAGAGTTGGGAAAAAATGGCTGTGACCGTACGCGGTAAGCTCAACTATGCCGACTATCTTTCGGGAATGTCGTATATTTTGGAATTACCCGAAGGCGTGATAGAGGCTGCAAAAGAGGGATATTTGGATATAAGCAACTATTATAATGAAAAATGGGAACCGAAAAGCGTAGACGTTATCGTTACCGAAAACGATAAGCTCAAAGATGTTGCGTCGGGCAGAGAACTCGTAAAGAGAATGGGTAGCGACAATATCTTTTATCTCGATTTCGAATTCACTATCAGACTCAAATGGGGCGAGCAGTTCGGCGGAAAAAATCCGAGCGTCTATTATGACGAATTGGATGGAGGCGCAGATGTCCCCGATGAGGAAGTAATGGAGATCTTAAAGCATTTTGCCCAATTGATCAACGGACAGTCAAATGAAAGAAGCAAAAGCTTTACTCTTACAGTTACGGCTACTCCCAACAATCAATAAGGATTTGTCGTAAATGCAAATGATCGAAATTATATCATTGATCATAGCTATTGTAAGTGTTTTGACCATTTCAATAGTATTTACCGTACTTTTTCAATATTATGTACGCTCGCAGGTGAAAAGGATTGAGTCAGGCGAGGCGGATATCGAACTGATCGACGAAACTTTAGAGCAAAGGACGGAAGCTTTCAAACACAAAAAGAAAGTTATGTCCGCTGTCAAGATAACGATTTTCGTCATACTGCTTGTGCTTATCGTTCCGTTGTTCGTTTTTTCGCTCATAAGCAGGATCTCCGGTGGCAGACCGGTGCTCGGAAGATCTTTTATGGTCGTCGCATCGCCTTCCATGAGCAAGAAAAATGCCGACAATGAATATTTGTTCGAAAATGAGCTCAACGAGCAATTCGACAAATACGACATGATCGTTTTGAATTCGGTTGGTTCTGCGGATGAGTTGAAGCTTTACGATATCGTCGCCTATCGCAACGATAAGGGCGTGAATGTGATCCACCGTATAGTCGCGATAACAGGTGAGGGCGAAGATATAAAGTATTCCATGCGCGGAGACGCGAATAATGCGAATGACACCTATCACCCCGTATTTTCCGACATAATAGGAGTGTATCGCGGAACGAACCTAAAGCTTATAGGCGCTGTAGTCTTGTTTATGCAGTCATATTCGGGCATTTTGACGGTGATCGCATTGTTGTATTGCTTGTTTATGGCGGATCATTTGATCAAAAAGCTCAATAAAAGCAAGACCGACAGAAACGATATGCTTGTAGACGCCATGTTCGGTGATAGTACAGATATAAAAGAAATAAATTATCAAGGATTTGTTTATCGGTTCGATGAGAACGGATTTGCAGATAAAACGGAAACGGAGCCAAACGAAGAAGGGCTTATGATAAAGCTCAATGGCGACGGCTCCGAACAAAAAATCAAAATAGAAAAGAGGAAAAACGATGGAAAAGACCAATAAGCAGTATTTTACCAGAAAGAACTTTATTGCATTTGCAATAGTAAGCTTGTATGCTTTACTACTCATTTTTGTTGCGCTTTGTATAAATCATAGCGAAACGTCATTTTTAAGCGCTAAAAACCCGCTTATATTGCTTGCAAATGCGCTCAAATTTCCGCAGATCGACGCAAAGATCTTCGGTATTACATATGTTGCACTGGTTGCGATATATATCGTTATATTTACTGTTGCATTTGTATTTGAAAAGAGACTTGCATTTATAAACGAGAAACCGCAATGGTCCGGAAAGATGATAGGCATCTATCTTGCGACCTTGTTCTGCTGCCTTGCGCTTTCGGTAGGTTTGGGACTTTTGATCCAACCCGAGATCACAGGCGAGAACGTACTCAATAATTTGATGTTCCTTTGCGAAAGCTTGGCAATATCCATTATTTTGTTCGTAGTGATAGGTGCGGTCATCGTTGCGATCACCATGCTTATAATAAACTTCAAAAAGGTAGGTAAGCCGTTTGAATTTTTCCAAAGCAACACGCTCGACGAGATAATGGAAGAGGACGAATCCGCGCTTGTTTCCGATAATTTCGATAAGAGCGAAGAGGTCGTCGACGGTGTAGGCGCGGTAGGTAACGGCGTTGCTGTAGGAGGCGTCGGCGGAGCTGCCGTAGCCGGAGCTACAGTGGCGGGATCCGTAGAACTCGACGATCGCGAAAAGGTATTCCCTTCGTTGACATCCATAGATATCAAGCATGAGGGCTTCAATGCCGATAAGCTTATCAGCACTAACGTTGATCTTCAACAGCTTTGCGAAGGATTCCGCAATTATCTTGCAAAGTACGAAAAGTTGTATTTCGATATAAGCACCATACGTATGTTTGTAAGCGGACTTGCCGCAACGAGACTCATCATTCTCGAAGGTTTGAGCGGTACAGGTAAATCTTCGCTTCCCAGATATTTTGCAAAATATATAAACGGTAATGCGACGTTCCTTGCAGTCCAAGCTACTTGGCGTGACAGAACCAACCTTCTCGGATATTTCAATGACTTTTCAAAGACATACAACGAGACCGACTTTCTTTCAGCGCTCTACGAAGCGAATTACGATGACGACAGACTCAATATGTTTGTGCTTGACGAATTCAACATTTCACGCGTGGAATACTACTTTGCGGATTTCCTCTCTGTGCTCGAATATCCGCCCGAGGATTGGAGACTTCGCGTTATGCAACTTCCCACAAACTTCCTTCCTCCCGTAAAGCTCGAGGATGGCTATATAAGGATCCCCGAAAACTGCTACTTTGTGGCAACGGCAAACAAGGACGATTCCACTTTCTCGGTAGCCGACAAGGTGTATGACAGAGCTATAACCATAGATTTCGAGAATCGCAACGAGGCGTTTGTGCCTAACTCCGATTCCGAACCCATAACGATAGGCAGCACCAAGCTTCAAGAGCTTTTCGACGACGCAAAGAATAATCTTTCAAACGCTTTCGGCAGCGAAGATGTTGCAAAATTCACAAAGGTCACCGACTTTATTTATAACGAATTCGATATAGCTGTCGGCAACCGTGTTCTCAATCAAATAGAGACGATAGTTCCCATTTATGTGGCATGCGGCGGCACAAAGGAAGAAGTTCTCGACTTCATTCTCGCCCGCAAGGTAATATCCAAGCTCGAGGGTAGATTCGAGGATTATCTCAAGGCAGGACTTAAGCAGTTGTTGAGCACTTTGACGAATGTCTATGGTGCCGGCAAGTTCAACAAGAGCGAAAAGGCTATCGAAAATCTCATCAAAAAATTGTAATCTATGATACACTGCGAAGAAAAATTACTTAAATCTGTAAATGCGAGCATAAAAAAGTATGCTTCCGATCGAACGGATAACGTGTCGTTTTTCCGTGATATAGGAATGCTCGAAAATCTTTCTTTGCAGAGCGTGTCGCTTAATAAGGATCTTGTATATTTTGACGAAATAAACAAATTGCTCGGCGTTTTGATTACCATAATCACTCACCCGTACATAATCAACGAGCGTGAAACGGTGATAATGCGTGCCGAGCAAGCGTACGGACTTACGCCCGAAATGTTCCATGAGACCGTAAGGGACGCAAAGCTTTGGAAGGATAAACGCGGGGTAATGACGCCAAAGGAAGTCTATTACTTCCAAAATATCGACGAACTCAAAAACTACGAAAACAGATTTATCGTCTATTTGATCGATATATTGTCCGGTCAACTCAACGACTATGTCAAATTTTACGATTTCCTTATAGGTACGGTGATGAACGGTAACGCTCTGACTCAAGACGATTCTTCGCTCGACAAGGCATACGGTAGGCTTGCGTCACTTTCAAAAAAGCTTAAACGCATAAAGGAGACCGACTTTTATAAGATCGTATCCAAAGCCAATACATCGTTTACGCACGTCGAAGCAACAAACGTGTTCAAGCACAATCGAGCATACGGAGCTTGCTACAAATTTTATGTGAATAACGTTACATACGGCGATCCCGAGGCGAGAGCGGACGACCTGTCCGTATACTATTTCACGAGACTGTTGCTCGCTTTGAACAATCACGGCTACAAACTTATAGGCGGAGCGGATCCTGTAAAGAACAAGATAATACGAAAAATGGACTTTCGCTCCGAAGAATTCGATATAAGCGTCGAGGACGCTCGCGAATATAACGGTTTGAGGATAAAGATCTCGGATAAGGACGGTAAAGCGAAAACCGATAACTTACTTGTATTCGACAGCTCCATGGATTTCGAGGAGGTCGAGGAAGATCTCGAAAAGTTCAAGCGCGCCGATGTGACTGCGGTGGATGCCGTGACGGTATGGGACGCCGCTTATGTCGAGGACAAGGTGATCTCATTGAGATCGGGAAGCATTTCCGAGAACGAAATTTTAAGTCGCTATGTAAGCGATAAGACGAGGACCGTCAAGGCGAGCAAGCAAATATACGAGGACCATTGTCCCGTATGCGGAAGCAAGGATATTGCCGCAAATCAATACTATCATTGTTCGAATTGCGGCACCGAATATACATTTGTGGGGGAAAAGATTTGGCTAACCAAGTTGAGGAAAAAATAATGGAAGAGAATACGACCGAATTAACAGAGCCGTCGATTTCGATAAAAAATCTTCATAAGGCATATGGAGAAAAGAAGGTGCTAAAGGGCATCAATATCGATGTGTACAGCGGCGAGCTTTTTGGTTTTATAGGACGTAACGGTATAGGTAAATCCACTACCATAGATTGCATGATAGGGGTCAAGCGCTTTCAGGAGGGCACCATAACCTTAAACGGCTATGATATCGTAAAGTCGCCCGTTGAGGCAAAACGAACTTTCGGATATGTCGCTTCGGAGCCTACCTGTTACGAGATAATGACGGGATACGAATATCTCGAATTTACCGCAAGCATCTATAACGTAGGCGAGAAAGATTTCAAAGACAATTACAAATATCTCATAGGCAGAATGGCATTGAGCGAGAGCGATCTTATGGCGCCTATAGCAAGCTATTCACACGGTATGAAGCAAAAACTTTGCCTTATCGCAAGTTTACTGTACAATCCCGATATATGGATCTTGGATGAGCCTACTGTTGGACTTGATATTATAGCCGTAGAGGAACTCAAAAAGATGATGCGCGAGTATGCGAACCATGGCAAGACCGTTTTCGTGACCTCGCACAATATCGAACTTGTGTCCAAGCTTTGCGACCGTGTCGCCATAATAAACAACGGCGTCGTCGAAAATCTCTATGACTTAAAGAAATCGCCCAATTTGCGTTTGGGCTTAACGAAGCTGTTTATCGATACATACGGAGGATAACAATGCTGGCGCTTTTGCAAAAGGACTTCAAGTTAATATTCGCCGGCGGTAAGGTGGGAAATTGGAGAGCTGTCACTTATGTTTTGAACGTTCTCCTTATCGGTATGTTCATTTTAGTCGAAGCGGTAGTCGTGACGGGCGTGCTCAACAAAGTGTCGTCTACGGAGGCTCGCAATGCGATTTTGTCCATAGCGTTGTTCTTGGTATCCGTGCTTATGACGATAATATGCCTTGTACAGGCAAAGAAGCTGTTTTTCAACGATAAGGATCTTAATAACCTTACCATGATGCCCATAAGGAATGCGCAGATCATACTTTCAAAGCTGTTCTTCCTTTTTATGTTCCAATACATAATGGGGCTGTTGTTCTCCTATCCCATAATAGCTTCCTATGCCGCAATAGTGAACAGAAGTCGCAAGCTTTTCTATTTGGGCGTGTTTTATCCGTTGCTTTCGTTCCCGTTCGAATGTGGGATCGCATTGCTTCTCATGTATCCGTTCAAGCTGTTTAGCGACTTTTTGAAAAAGCACCCGATCATACAATTCATTTTTGCCGTCGTGATCGTGTTTGCCCTCTGCTTTGTATACAGCAAAGTGCTCGACGTGTTTATTTCGCTCGTAGCAGGCGGCAACTTCAATTTGATCTTAAGCTCCGACAATATCGCTTTGATGATAAGGGCGCGCAGATACATGTTGCCAACGACCTGGCTTGTCGGCATATTTTTCGAGAACAAGATACGTACGATTTTGATATTGTTATGTATTTCGATAGGTATTTTGATGCTCGGAGTAGTGTCATGCGTCATCACCTTTAATTATTTGCGTAATTTGCGTTTCGGATATAATATGAAGGAAAAGAAGCTTCCGTTCAAAACTCTTTCGCCTACAAAGATGCTTTTCAAAAAGGAATTTACGATCCTTTTCAAGGATTCGGGCAATCTGTTTTCGTTTACGGGCTTACTTGTGGCGCAACCGTTTTTGGTATATTTGATAATATCTTCGGTAAACACCATATTCACTTCGGGTGTGTTCGCATACTATGTGGCGCTTTTGCCCACATTCCTGCCCATAATCGATACGCTTATCGCGATCCTTGCGGGACTCATTATAGCGCAAGGCGCGAACACTTACATAGCGAACGAATCGAAGAATATAAGGCTTATAAAGACTATTCCCGTCGACATATTCAAGCAACTTCTCGTCAAGATGGCATTGCCGCTTGCATTTGTGTTGGCGTCGGAGCTGTTTACTTTTGCGGTATTGCTCATATTCGGTTGCGTAAATGTAGGAACGGCAATCTTCGGGATAGTGATGACGGCGCTCATTCAAGCTATCTTCAGCATGATATCCATGTATGAGGAGCTTCGAATCAAGCACAACAGTCCAAGGAGTTATTTCCTGTCGTCTACATTCTCGTATCTTATACCCATATTGTATTCGGCGGCTATGATAGTTGCGGCATATTTCGGACTTAACGTATACATTGCCTATATAATAGGCTTTGCCGTGATAATAGCGAGCGGAGTACCGTTTGTCGTTCGATTCAAGAGCAGAATGGTCGGCTTGTTCGGCGATTTGGAGGTGGTCAACTGATGAAGAAGAAAAATCTTGCAATTTTACTCATAATGCCTTTTCTCATTGCGCTATTCGGAATAGCCACAATCAAGACGGCATTCAATCTTATAGATAACGACGTCATCAACATCAGTTGGGACTATGCTGAAAACGAGTTGTTCGTCATCGGAAGCGAGACCTTGCTCGAAGCAAAGACCATACTTGCGGACGAACGCTATCCCGCGAGCGAAGGCAACGAGCTTCATTGGGAAGTCGAAAATGCGGATGACATAGAGGAGCCTCATGCCGAAATAGACGATCGCGGTCTCGACGGAGTATATCTCATTGCAAAGTCCGAGGGCGATATTCGCATAACTTGCACCACAAAAAAGAAGAATGTCATGCCGCTTACAATGTTGGGGCTCATAGGCGACGAAAGCAAGCTTTTGAGCATAAACGACAAGATAGGCGGCTCGGGTCAGAACATCGACAGCGTAAAATATTACGGCGAGTACGACCTTGTGAACGGGGCAAAACAACAGGCGGTCATAAACTTTGAAATAAAGACCTTCAGCAAGACTTTGCGCGACGGTTTGAGAGTAGAAGATTACAGCTCCAACTTGAGCGTAGACCTTGCAGGGGAAAGAATAACGATAAAGGGCGCGATAGACGGTATGTCGTATATGACGCTTACCAATCCCGACGCCGACGTTTCGAGGACATATTCGTTCAAGGTGGTCAAGGACGGTATCAACGTATTCACATATGACGATCTGTTGTATTGCACCAATCGTTCGGATCATGGCGAGATAGCAGTGCTTCGCAAGAGCTTCGAAGCAAAGAGCAAGGTATCTCCCGATGCGTCCAATGTTACCGCTTTCGGTAATAACGGTTCCGATTTTTCAAATGACGTATACAAATTCGACACCACATACAATTCGGAATATGTCGATAGGTGGAACGCCTTTGCCAAAGGAAATAACAATTATTCGTCCATCGACAAGACGATCTACGCCGGATTGCACGTGCAAAAGGACCTTTACGGCAACGGATATACGCTCAATCTTCACGACCTTTGCTTTCCGACGGGCGGCGAGGATACCGCGTCGGGCAGCGGCTTGATAATGAACGGAAACAAGGATCTGTTCCGCGGACCGAAGCCGTTCTATTTGCTTGGCGATCCCAACGGATTGCCGCTTGTCACGGCTTACGGACAGGATAACATAGGTCTTTACATAGACGGAAACGATATAACCGTCAACGACGTAAAGGTGAAGAATTGCGATTTCGGAACCATAATCCAAAATCTGCGATATACCGGCACCGTAGTCGAGGTCAACGGCAGAAACAATACAATAGAGAATTCCGTGCTTTCCAACGGCAAGAACGTGCTTCGCAGCTTTTCGTCAATGAACTTGACCATAGACAACTGCATTTTGCAATATGCGCAAAACTTCTTACTTTGGGTAGGTAGCAACGAATATGAGAAAAATCAAAGCTCCGATACGACAAAGCATAGGTTTATAAAGCTCGAGGACGGAGCGGAGATGGAGTGTACCATCGAAGAATATCTTCAAGGCGAAGGCGATAAATTGCTCGGATATTTCGTATCGGGCATAGCTGCGGAAGATATTCAGGGAATGATGAACGCGGTTGTCGGAGTAGCTCAACTTCCGACGTTCCCGAAAGAGCGCGTGCAGGAAGCGCTTCATTTGCTTCAAGAGGCGCTTGCCCATAGCGACAAAATAACCGCTCAAGACATAAAGGGAAGCACGACAATAAACGACAGTATCTTCTATTACGGCGGAGTAGCGTCTATAGGAGTGGAGACCATGTTCAACGGTCCGTTCCTATACAACGATAAGCCGACGCTCATAAAGGTCATAGCAGGTTTGTTGAAGGGCTTCGGTGATGAAATATTCCCGATGTTCCCCGATAACGTTTCGGGTGCTTCGTATCCCGTTTCGGTCGATTTGAGCGGCAATACGCGCTTCTATTACGACAAGACGCTTGACGATTGGGATATTTCGGGACTAATAGGCGAAAACATGAGCAAAGTCGTCGGTAGCTTGGGAGGCGATCTCGATATAGACATTGACGACATATTCCCGCTCAAGGAGATACTCACAAAGGTAGCTCGTGAAAACGGTTGCATTTGTCAAAGGGAAGGCAGAAGCTATATCAATATTCCCGTGGCATTGTACGGCGGCGGCGTCAATCTTTCCGTGGTAAACGAGAAGGATCTGACTTCCAAGGGACTTACCGAGATTATGGACGTCGACCTGCTCGACAGCTATCTCGAGATGAATATGCTTCAAAATCCCGAGTCGTTGGCAAGCTTGAAAGATTCCATAAAGACTATGCTTCAAGATTTCAAGCCCGAAACTTTGTTTTCCAATCCGGACCTTATAAGGTACATCAAAGAGGTACTTACAAAGACCGTTACCACTGTGACGGGCTTCGAGGAATTCAAATTCCAATTCGTGAGCGATCCCGAAGGATTGTTCGATGAAAACGGTAAACCGAAAATAGCAGATTTTACAGACTTACAAAAAACGTTCAAAGATAAGGAGAAAAAATGATGACTAAACACATTCGCACAATACTTTGCATGATAATACTCGCATTGACGATGGTTTTCGCGTCAGCGTGCTCGTTCTTTGCATCCGAGACTCGTCAGATCTCGAGGATATACACCGTGCGCGACGAAGAACAAAAGGGAATGTATATCGTTATTGAATACGAGGGCGAAGAAGCGGAACCGGATAGATTTTTCGTTCCCGACGG
Source organism: uncultured Clostridia bacterium (assembly GCA_947627075.1). Taxonomy (GTDB): domain Bacteria; phylum Bacillota; class Clostridia; order Christensenellales; family Pumilibacteraceae; genus CAG-552. The sequence continues at coordinate 2,420 of CANQUR010000024.1, read as the reverse complement.
CACGTCCGGCGAAAGAGGCTTTGGCATAGCCAGAGTGGACAGCAGGCAAAACGAGCAAGGCGGTACGACTCTTTATATTTATTATGAGGACGCGTCAAAAGAAGCGGATATGGTGGAAATTCCCGCGATAGTGGGCATAAAGGATATAGAATTCGAGTCCGATCCCGAAACGGACGATGTCTCGATCGTAATTACCCTTACCAATGATGAAGTCATTACTCAAAAGCTTTTGAGGGGCAAGGACGGCAGAGACGGCGACGTGATACGAAGATTCCAGGTAAGACGCGATGGTAACGGCGACATAGTATACAACGAAGACGGCGATATGTTGATAGAAGTCGTTGTTCGCACATATGACGAGGAGAGCGGAACATATCACGATGTGACCCTCGAGGATGCCTTCCCGGCTCCTACAGGCAAGGAGGGCAGAGGAATCGAGGAATTTAAGGTCGTAGGTTACAACGAATTGGACAGCGAGCTTACGAGCGATTTGGACAGTCGTGTTACATCGGATCCCGATTCATATATCTTTATCAAGATAACGTACAACGACGGCGTGGTCGAGGTCAAATATATTCAAAGGCAGAACCAGTGGTATACCCGTTCCGGTTGGCCTGCTGCAAATCTCGGCAACGAGGGCGACTTTTATTACGACACGGTAAACCATCGTCTTTTCCGCAAGGGATCGACCGGTTGGGGTCAACCCTTTGCTCAGTTCGATACAGTGGAAAAGAAGTCACATAAGGTGTCCTTTTTTACCGACGGTATCAAAATCCATGATTATACCATATTGCATGGAGAGAGCTTTAAGTCGACTACTCAAGGCGACACGGATATAGGTACGCCTTTGCCAAAACCGGACAAACCGGGCTATGTATTTCTCGGATGGTATGCGGACGATCATTATGTAGATCCGGACTCGGACGAGGAATATGATCCCAACGCCGCGCATTTCACCAACCTTACGCCGGTGACTTGCGATTTGAATTTATATGCAAGGTGGAGTAAAAAAGCGTAAACAGTAGTACGCAAGGAGGAAAATGATATGTCTCATAAGGCAAAAATTTTATTGGTGATTATCATCTCATGCTGTGCATTATTCAGCGTGGGATTTGCCAATTGGGCGATATTGGAGGATAACCCGTCTATGGATTCCGAGGTAAACAGCGGGACGGAGAATATCCTATACAGCAAGGATTACATAAAGCTTAATGATGAGGAAGGCTCCGAAAATCCGCGCTGGTTCAAATATACGTATCGCGGATTCAGAAACGGCGACGACATAAGCGACATAAGCTATAAGGGCAGTTTGACAGCCGAGTATATCATTAACCTCGAAAAATGCAAAGAGATCTACTCCGCAAATAAAAATATCACGGTAGAGTTTTCTATCGGGCTGAAAAACAATACTCAAAACAACGTATTTGCGAGCGAAGGCTATGTTACCGCGGAAATCAATTCTGCGGATCTAAAGATAGACTTCGATTCTCAAAGCGGCAATAAGTTTTCAAACAACGTAATGTACAGCACCTTTACGTTGGATCTGAATTCTCAAACAACGACTGCGACTCAAGCGAAGATCGCGGTCACTTATACTTTTGATTTCGACAATTTTGCCGACTACTCAAGGTATATATACAACGAGTTGAACGGCATGAATCAACAATTCGAGTTCAACGCGAAACTTTTGGAGAGGGCATAGCATATGAGAAAAAAGTATCCTGTATTATTGATAACGACCTTACTCGTGTTGCTGTGCGCAATGTTCACGAGCGCGGTAGTGGCGACATGGGTCATTGCCTCTCCTTCGGAGTCGATAAGCGCACCCGCACCGTCTAAATTCCCCGTAGAATACAGCTTCAAGTTTGACGCGGGCGAAGGCGAATTCGGTGACGACGCCGATTCCGGTAAAAAAGGCGAAATTTCCGAGGACGAAAAGACCTTTACGAGTAATGCACAAAAGGCGGAATCGGGCGATACCGTTTCGCTTGACTATAGCGGCGAATATGTTCCCGCTTCGGCTCCGACGCGCGTCGGCTATGACTTTATGGGCTACACGTCTGATAAAGCTACCGACAAGGAAGCGCTGTTAAACAGCCAAACCACCGAGCTTGAGTTCAAAATTGACGAATTTTCCGATCTCGAGACGACTTTCAATTTGGAGTCGGTATGGAGCGCAATAAAATACACCATAAAATTCGATACATTGGGCAAGGCTAATGAGCCCCAATCGATTGAAAATGTAACGATCGAAGAAGAGCACAAAAACACGCAGTTGCCTCTCGTTACCGCTCCGGGCTATAAATTTATAGGCTGGGAATTTGACTATAAAGATTCGAGCAAAGAATCCGCAAAGTTTTTGGCAGAAGAAGGCAAAGACACAATCGACTTTACTTTGACGATCGATATAATTCTTGCCC
>CANQUR010000023.1 GCA_947627075.1 uncultured Clostridia bacterium | reverse complement strand
GAGTACCTACTCTTATACCGCTTGTAACGGTCGGCTTTTGAGGATCGTTGGGAATAGAGTTCTTGTTTACGGTGATATTGCATTCGTCGAGAAGCGTTTCGAGTTCCTTGCCCGTTACATCATAGCCGATGAGCTTGACGAGCATAATGTGATTATCTGTACCTCCGGATACAAGGTTGATGCCGTTATCCATAAGAGTCTTGGCAAGAGCGCGAGCATTGAGAATGACTTGATGTTGATAAGCCTTGAATTCGGGCTTGAGAGCTTCACCGAAAGCAACTGCCTTACCTGCTATAACGTGCTCGAGCGGTCCGCCTTGAACTCCCGGGAATATAGCCTTGTTTATCTTCTTTGCAATCTCCTCGTCGTTTGTCATGATCATACCGCCTCTGGGTCCGCGAAGGGTCTTGTGCGTGGTAGTAGTCACTACGTGCGCGTATGGGAACGGACTCGGATGTTCCCCTGCAATAACAAGTCCGGCAATGTGCGCGATATCCGTCATAAGGTACGCACCCACCTTATCGGCTATCTCGCGGAAACGCTTGAAGTCGATCGTACGCGAATAGGCGCTTGCACCGGCAAGAATAAGCTTGGGATGATGTTCGAGCGCGAGTCTTTCCACTTCGTCATAATCAATGGCTTCGGTCTCGTCGCTTACGCCATAGGAAACGATATTGAAATTTTTACCCGAGAAGTTTACCGGGCTGCCGTGCGAAAGATGTCCGCCATGAGCAAGACTCATGCTGAGTACCGTATCCCCCATGTTGAGCAAAGCAACAAATGTAGCAAGATTCGCCGAAGCTCCGCTATGAGGCTGAACATTTGCGAAATTGCAGTTAAAGAGCTTTTTCGCTCTTTCGATAGCAAGAGTTTCCACCTCGTCCACATACATACATCCACCATAGTAACGCTTGCCGCTGTAACCTTCCGCATACTTGTTGGTAAGATGTGAGCCTACCGCTGCCATTACGGCGGGACTTACAAAGTTTTCGGAGGCAATAAGCTCTATGTTGCCTCTTTGACGCTCGAGCTCTTTGACCATGCTTGCACAAAGCTCGGGATCTTGCTGTTGGATGATCTTAAGATCTATCATTTTTTAATCTCCTTTATTATGTTTATAACGGAAAACCGTATTTTCCTAACTATTTTACAATGTCCAAATCAAATCGTCAAGCGATTTTTCTTGCTTTTCGCCATCTGACATACGCTTTATTTCAGCTTTGCCGCTTTGGACTTCGCTTTCGCCGATCACAACAGCATATTTTGCGTTGATTTTGTCTGCGTACTTGAATTGCGCCTTTACGCTTCGGCTCATGAAATCCGTCTCGGCGCTATGACCTTTTTTGCGAAGCTCGGATACGATCTTTCGAACCATATCGCGGCATTGCTCGGATTGACAAGCGATAAAATATTCCGGATGCGAAGAAGGAAATTCCTTTCCGTTGGCATCCAAAAGCATTATGAGGCGTTCTATACCCATTCCGAATCCGACACATGGCGTGGGCTTGCCGCCTATAGACGAAACAAGATCATCATATCGCCCGCCGCCGCAAACGGTACCTTGTGCGCCCAACGAGGTCGTAACGAATTCGAAAACCGTTTTTGTGTAATAGTCCAGTCCGCGAACTATGGAACTATTGACCTTGAACGGTATGCCTTCGCCGGTCAAAATTTCTTGCAGCTTTTGGAAGTGCGCTTTGCAATCATCGCAAATATAGTCCAAAATTTTTGGCGCTCCCGATACGATCTGCTTGCAATGTTCGTTTTTGCAATCGAGAATTCTCAACGGATTGGCGGTAAATCTGCGTTTGCAATTGTCGCACATATCGTCGATATTGCTCGCAAGATATTCCTTTAGCGCTGTGTTGAACTTTTTTCGACATTCGGGACAGCCTATGCTGTTTATATTGAGATAGAGATCTCTTACGCCCAAATTGCTCAAAAGCGTATAAGCCGCGTTTATTACTTCCGCGTCGGCATAAGGCGAAGGCGAACCATACATCTCCACTCCGAATTGGTGATGTTCGCGAAGCCTGCCCGCTTGAGGCGCTTCATAACGGAACACCGGCGTCAAATAGTACATCTTGAGCGGCAACGACATTGCTTCGAGATTGTTCTCGATATAACTGCGTGCGGTCGACGCCGTACCTTCGGGTTTCAATGTAATAGAACGTTCTCCCTTGTCGAGAAAGGTGTACATTTCCTTGGATACAACATCGGTTTCGTCTCCTATCGAACGCAAAAACAATTCGGTGTGTTCAAATGTGGGCGTACGGATCTCGAGTATGTTGAAAAGTTTGCATACCTTGCGAATCTCGTCCTCTATATATTGCCACTTATAGCTTTGGGACGGCAAAACGTCCTTCGTCCCCTTGGGAATATTTATCATAACCTCACCTTACAAAATATATCTCTTTAGGTCATGAGTCGCCTGCTTTCCGAGGTGATCCATGACATACTTTTCGTCTACTTCGACATCGACGAGAGGATGATCTCCGCTTGCGTTGAAACTTACATCCTCCAACAAATTTTCCATAATTGTATAAAGTCTGCGCGCACCTATATCCTCGCTCGTCGAGTTCTCATCGACCGCTATGCGCGACATTGCCTCGATAGCGTCGCGAGTGAATTTGAGATTTATATTGTCCACTTTGAGCAGTTCCGCATATTGCTTTGTGATGGCGTTTTCGGGCACGGTAAGAATGTTTACAAAGTCGTCATAGGTAAGACTTTTAAGCTCCACGCGTATAGGAAATCTGCCTTGAAGCTCGGGAATAAGATCGCCTATGCTCGACACGTGAAATGCGCCCGACGCAATAAACAGAATATAATCGGTCTTGAGTGCGCCGTATTTGGTCATTACCGTGCTGCCTTCGACTATTGGCAATATATCGCGTTGTACACCTTCTCGCGAGACATCGGGACCGTTCGACGCGCCTTTTCCCGCTATTTTGTCTATCTCGTCGATAAAGATTATTCCCTCTTGTTCCGCTCTGCGTATGCCTTCCGACGTGATATTGTCCATATCGATGAGCTTTTCACTTTCGGAAACGGTCAACAACTTCAAACCTTCCTTTACTGTCACCTTTCTGTGCTTTTTACGTTGAGGCAATAGCCCGCCCATGATCTGCCCGATATTTATTTCGGCGCCGCTTCCCGGGATGATCTCCATACTACGCGGCGAATCGTCTACCTCGATATCGACTATTACGTTGTCAAGTTTGCCGCTACGGAGTTCTTCGTACACGTTCTTTGTTATCATATCTTCCGGAACATCGGCATTTTTGGCTTTCTTTGCCTTTATGATAGCGTCGGCTATGCTCTTTTCCGCCTTTTCCTTTGCGCGCGCCTCGACATTTGCCATCTTTTCCTCTTCTACGAGTCGAATCGCGGTCTCGGCAAGATCGCGCACCATAGATTCCACGTCTCTGCCCACATATCCGACTTCGGTGAATTTAGTCGCCTCTACTTTGATAAACGGTGCCTTGACGAGTTTTGCAAGTCTACGCGCTATCTCGGTCTTACCTACGCCAGTGGGTCCTTTCATTATTATATTTTTCGGCGTGATCTCGTCACGGATCTCTTCGGGCAACTTACTTCTGCGATATCTGTTGCGGAGCGCTATCGCCACCGCCTTCTTCGCCTCGGATTGACCTATTATATATCTGTCGAGCTCAGCCACTATCTGCTTGGGTGACATTTCCATATCAAACCTCCTCAACAACAAGATTGTTGTTCGTGAAAATACATATCTCGGAGGCTATTGTCATTGCCTCTATAGCTATTTGTTTTGCATCCATGTCGGTGTTTTTTGCGAGCGCCCTTGCTGCTGCAAGCGCGTAATTTCCGCCGCTTCCTATCGCGCATATGCCGTTTTCCGGTTCTATAACGTCGCCTACGCCCGAAAGCACAAACATTTGTTCGCTGTCCGCAACTATCATCATCGCCTCAAGCTGACGTAGGACCTTGTCTCCGCGCCAAAGTTGCGCAAGCTCTACTGCGCTGCGCATAAGATTACCGCTGTACTTGTTGAGCATTTGCTCAAACAATTCCGAAAGCGAAAAAGCGTCGGCTACGGAACCCGCGAAGCCTATTACTACCTTGTCATTGAAAAGACGGCGTACTTTGCGCGCATTACCTTTCATTATTACCTGTTGACCGGCAGTGACCTGTCCGTCGCCCGCGATCACGGTCCTACCGTCTTTTTTTATTCCGACTATCGTCGTTCCTCTTATTTCCATTTTTAACTCCTTTTATTAAGTATACATTAATCGGCAAAATAAATCAATCGTTTTTGAGCTCTTTGAGTATTCTCAATGCCCTTTCGCACAATTCTCTTTTGCGTTCCGCCTTGTCGTGTATATGCTTGCTTAACGGCGAAAGCAAGCCGAAATTGGCATTCATAGGTTGAAAATCGTAAAAATGCGTTTCGAGATATATCCCCAATGCACCGAGCATGGTGTCACGCGTCAACGCTATCGGCTCTTTGCCGCAAAGGAATCTATCCATATTGAGCGCCGCGACAAGTCCCGAGCCTATACTCTCGACATATCCTTCGACTCCGCTAAGCTGTCCGGCTATAAAGCAACCGGGATGATCTTTAAGCATAAAATGTCTGTCTATAGTGGAGGGAGCGTTTATGAACATATTTCTGTGCATGACGCCGTATCTCAAAAATTCCGCATTCTTCAATGCGGGTATAAGTCCGAACACTCTTTTTTGCTCACCGAATTTCAGATTGGTTTGAAAACCTACCATATTGAGCATAGTGCCTTCTTCGTTCTCCTTTCGAAGTTGCACGACTGCAAACGGCGTTTCTCCTGTTTTCGGATCGATCATGCCTACCGGCTTCAAAGGTCCGAACCTCAATGTATCCGCCCCGCGCATAGCCATTATTTCGATAGGCATACAGCCCTCGAATATTTCATTCTTTTCGAAGTCCTTTGCAAGGGCGCGTTGCGCGGTGATAAGTTCTCTTACAAAGGTGTAATACTCGTCTTTTGTAAGAGTACAATTTATATAATCGCTGTTTTGATCGTATCTGCCCGCATCAAACACTCGCGAATAATCTATCGAATCGGCGGATATTATTGGCGCGGCGGCATCATAAAAGTATAAGCTCTTGCCGAAAATCTCGTTCAAAAAAGATGCAAAAGGCTCCAATGTCAGAGGTCCCGTGCATATTATGTGTGGCATAGACAAGTCGATTTTGCTTACAAGTTCGTTTTTTACAACAATATTCGGCTCATTTTCAATCAATGCGGTTACTTTGGACGAAAAAGCTTCCCTATTTACAGCCAATGCTCCTCCTGCCGGAACTTTGACTGCGTCTGCGATTTTGAGAAGTTTGCTGCCTAAAATTCGAAGCTCGGTCTTAAGCAATCCGCTTGCCGAATACGGATCGTCACTCTTAAATGAATTGCTACAAACGATTTCGGCATAATCGCAGCTATGATGTGCCGCCGACATTGTAATAGGCTTCGCTTCATAAAGCGTGACCTTATGCCCCAGCGAAGCAAGCGTCAAAGCCGCTTCGGAACCGGCAAGTCCGGCACCTATTATTGCAACATCACTCATCGGAACCCTCGGAATGCACCAAATATTTTTTGCCGCATTCTTTGTTGGCACAAACGAGATAATCCTTTCCGCCATACTTTCTCTCGGTCATATATGAACCGCATGACGGACATTTTGTGTCCGAGACTTTATTAGCCGAAGTAAATTTACAATCGGGATAGCCTGTACAGCCGAAAAACATCGTTCTGCCTTTTACCGCCTTAAGAGGCTTGCCGCACAACGGACAAGTTCCGTAATATTCGTTTTTATTTTCCACATTCTTTATGTTTTTACATTTCGGATAGCCGGAGCAAGCCCAAAAATCTCCGAAGCGTCCCTTTCGAAGCACCATCGGTTTGCCACACTTTTCACATTTTTCTCCTTCTATGGGTGCCTCCGGTTCAACGGGCTTGCCTTCATCGTCTATTGCCTTTGTATTTTTACACTTCGGATAGTTCGGGCACGCCAAAAACCTTCCGAAACGACCTTGCTTTATGACCATCTGTGCCCCGCAAAGGTCGCATATTACATCGCTCTTTTCATCCGGAGCTTTAAGCGAAAAACTGTCACCCATAGCTGCGGAGATCTTGTCCTCGAATCCGTTATAAAAATCCTTTATTACGCTCTGCCAAATTCTGGAGCCATCCTCGATCTCGTCGAGTTTTTCCTCCATGTCTGCCGTGAATTTTACGTTCATGATCTCCGGAAAATATTTTATTAGCATATCGGTGACCTTTTCGCCGAGTTCGGTTGGATAAATGCTTTTACCTTCCTTCTCGGTGTAGCCGCGACTGAATAAAAGCGTTACGGTAGGCGTATAAGTTGCCGGTCTGCCTATGCCCTTTTCTTCCATTTCCTTGACTATTGAAGCCTCGGTGTAACGTGCGGGCGGCTTCGTGAACTTTTGCTCAAACTTATATTTGACAAATCCGAGCTTTTCCCCTTCTATAAGCGCAGGAAGATTGGTTTCTTCCTCCTCGTCGTCTTTTGTCTCGACATAGTTTTTATATACTGCGGTGTAGCCCGGAAATTTAGGCGTTTTGCCCGTCACCTTAAAGCCATAGTCGCCGGATTTTATGTCCACATTCAACGAATCATATGTCGCGTCGCTCATTTGGCTCGCCAAAAATCTGTCGTATATCAATTTATATAGACGATAATTGGTCTTTGATAATACTCCCTCGAGGCTCTCGGGCGTGCGAGAAAGCGTGATAGGTCGTATAGCCTCGTGCGCGTCCTGCGCCGACTTTTTTGAAGCATAGATATTCGGCTTTGTCGGCACATAGTCATTGCCGAATTTTTTGGAAATAAATTCCTTTGCCTCTTGCATCGCTCCCGCCGCAACACGCGTGCTGTCGGTACGAATATAAGTAACGAGCGCTACCTTTCCTTCGCCCGGTATTTCTATACCTTCATACAAATTTTGAGCCGTCTGGGTCGTTTGACTGAGCGACATTCCGAGCTTATTCAGCGCATCCTGCTGCATAGTGGAAGTCGTAAACGGAGCCGAGGGTTTTGAACGAGTCACAGATTTCTTTACGTTTGTAACAAGATATTCTTTGCCTTCGAGCTCGGCTACAACCTTGTCGACTTCCTCTTTACTTGTGAGTTTGATGTTCTTGCCGAGCTTGGTAGCAAGTGTAGCCTTTATATTTTTCCTACCTTTTATAAGAATGGAAGCAAACGGCCAATATTCCTCCGGCTTAAATGCGCGTATTTTGCGTTCGCGTTCGACTATAAGCCTCAACGTCACGGACTGAACTCTGCCCGCCGACAATTTGCTTTGTATCTTTTTGCAAAGCACGGGCGAGACCTTGTAACCTACCAATCTGTCGAGCACGCGACGCGCTTGCTGTGCATCCACAAGATTTTCGTCTATCGGACGCGGATTTTTAAGTGCGTTTTGAACGGCGTTTTTGCTTATCTCGTTGAAAGCTATTCTGATATTATCCGACTTGTTTAGCCCCAAGATCTCGGCGACATGCCAAGAAATTGCCTCGCCTTCGCGATCCGGGTCGGTCGCAAGCAAAATCTGTTCGGCTTTTGCGGCTTCTTCGGCAAGCTTACTGACCGTCTCCTTTTGAGTGGGGATAATTTCGTAACGCGGCTCGAAATTTTCCTTTACGTTAACGGCGAGTGTTTTTGACGGAAGATCGCGAACATGACCGCGTGTAGCAAAAACCTTGTATCCTTTGCCGAGATACTTTTCCACCGTTTCCTTTTTTCCTATACCCTCTATTATGACAAGCTTCATATTTCTCCTTTATCTGATACCGTATGTACCTGCTCTCTTTACTATTATTCCTTTGATCTCCATCCCCGTAACCGTCGCATTTATTTCGGAAGCGCGAAGATCGGACATTTCCACAAGTTCTTCTATGGATTTATCCCCATCTTGAAGTAGAGTATAAATCTTTTGCTCGAAAAAGTCCAGCGACAAAGCGGCAGATTTTTCTTTTTTTGGAATATTCAGTCGCAATTCTTCCAAAATATCGTTTGCACACGTGACAGGCTTGGCGCCTTCGCATATCAATCTGTTTGTACCTTTGGATTTAGACGACGTGATATTGCCCGGTACCGCAAATACTTCGCGTCCTTGTTCAAGAGCAAAGTCTGCGGTTATAAGCGCGCCGCTCTTTTCGCCTGCCTCTACCACTACGGTACCCAAGCTTAAACCGGAAATGATGCGATTGCGCTCCGGAAACGTATATTTCGTAGGAGACGCAGACGGATGATATTGAGTCATTATAAGTCCGCTGTATTCTATTTCTTCACCAAGCCTTGCATTCGAAACGGGAGTTATATTGTCCAAGCCGCCGCCAAGCACGGCTATGGTCCTTCCTCCGCAAGCAAGCGTCTCGGCGTGAGCGTAGCCGTCGATACCCGTAGCAAGTCCGCTGACTATCGTAACGCCCGCCGTGACCAAATCGCGAGCGAGCATTTCCGCCACCTCTCTGCCGTAATGCGAGCAAGCTCGCGTTCCCACTATTGCAACACAATCGGTATCGACTATGCTCAAATCGCCTTTATAATATAAAAGCACGGGCGGACAAACCTCTTTGTTTAGAAGCCTTTTCGGAAAGGCGTTGTCGGCACGCGTTACAATCCTTATCCCCTTTGCTCCGATCTTGACGAGTTCTTCATCAAGAAAATGTTCGTAGCGAAATCTCATGAGCTTATCGATGTGCTTATCGCCTATAAACTCGCGAAGTTTTTCGCTTTTGGGAAGTTCTTCCCAAATTTCGGCGGGAGAACAGATCTCCAAAAGAGCATTGAGTCTTTTATCGGACATGCCGCAAAGCGATAACCAAAAATATAATTTATTGTCGTTCACCTTACTCTCCTGTCCAAACTTCGATAGCCTATCGCTTCGGTAATATGTATGGGCAATATGTTTTCCTTGCCGTCGAGATCGGCTATGGTACGCGCCACCTTCAATATACGATTATATGCGCGAGCGGACATTCCCAACCGTTCAAACGAGATCTTTAATATCCTTTCGCTTTCATCGTCAAGTTTGCAATACTCCGACACCAATCTATTGTTCATACGCGAATTGCTATATATCCCTTGTTCCTTGAAGCGTTCAAGCTGAATGCTACGCGCTTCGTTTACGCGCGCCTTGATCTCCGCCGATGTTTCGGTTCGTTCCTTCGACGAAAGATCGCCGTATGTGACGTTGTCCACTTCGATGTGAATGTCTATTCTGTCCATCAAAGGGCCGGAAAGCTTGGACATATATTTACTTATTTGCGCGGGCGTACAAGTGCATTCATGCGTTTTTGAACCGTAATTTCCACACGGACAAGGATTCATGCTTGCCACGAGCATGAAATTTGCGGGATACTCCACAGTCCTTTGTGCTCTCGCTATGGTTATTACATTGTCCTCGAGCGGCTGACGTAAAATCTCGAGCGTATCGCGAGGATATTCTGGCAACTCGTCCATAAACAGCACCCCGTTATGCGCAAGACTTATCTCTCCGGGGCGCGCATTCACGCCTCCTCCGGTAAGCGCTATCTTGCTTCCCGTGTGATGAGGCGCACGGAAAGGACGCGTGAGAATTATTCCCTTTTTATCGTCGAGCAATCCCGCGACGCTGTGTATCTTGGTCGTTTCGAGCGCTTCGGGAATAGTTAAATCAGGCAATATGGTGGGCAAACATCTCGCAAGCATCGTCTTGCCGCCGCCCGGAGGCCCTATCATCAAGATATTGTGTCCGCCCGCCGCAGCTATTTCCATTGCTCTTTTTGCGGCATACTGCCCCTTGACCAGCGAGAAATCCTCGGAATAGTTCCTTTCCTCTCTGAATTTGTTTATATCCAACTTCGGATAAGGCGTATGCTTGGACGGATCCCTCAAAAAATCTACGACCTCTCGCAAAGTATCAAAAGCATAGACATCGATCCCGTCTATGTAGCTCGCCTCGTTTACATTTGCTTTCGGAATGACTATCTTCTTGCAACCGAGATCGAGCGCGGATATGATAATGGGCAAAATGCCTCGTACCGATTTGATCCTGCCGTCAAGCGAAAGCTCGCCCAATATACCGAATTCGTTCAAAGACTCACAAGTAAATTGCTCGGTAGCATAGAGCATACCGAGCGCGATCGGCAAATCGTACATTGCGCCCGTCTTTTTCGTATCCGCAGGCGAAAGGTTTACCGTTATCTTTTTGGGCGAAAACATGAATCCGCTGTTGCGTATCGCGCTCCTCACCCTTTCCTTGGATTCTTTTACAGCCGCATCGGGCAAACCGACGACATCTACGGCAGGCAAGCCCGCCCCGATATCGATCTCTACAGTGACACCGTAGCCTTTTATACCGTCGAGTCCGAAGCTGTTTATCTTTGATAACATCCGAATCAGTCCTTGATCTTAATCAATCCTTTTAATGATGATGAAAATTTATTGTTAGGCACATTCATCTTTTTTAGTCTGCCGTTCATTACCACATCGAGCAATACGACTGTAAAATAGATATGGCATATTACCGCAAGACACGAACAAACTATGCTTACCGCCGTCCATCCGCCGTTAAGGAGTTCCTCGCCCGCCGCTGCGACCGCCGTAAAATAATCCGCCTTTATAAACACGCTCACTGCATTTATAAATACGATCAATGCGGCTATTCCGAACACTTGCAAAAGTCTCTTGTCCTTAAGCACCGCATAGCCGAGCAAAAGCGCCAAAAGCGCAGGTAAAAGCGTTATTTCGGAAGAATTCACAAAGTACACATTAATGGTGAAAAGCAAGTACGAAATAAACATCACAAGGCTTGCTCTGTTCTTTTTTGAAAGATATATTATGACCGTAACGGCGATTATTGCCGCAATGAAAAGCAAACTGAATACGAATGTCGGGAATGCCAACGTAAGCTCCACTCCGTTCTTATTGAATATATTGTACAGCGAAAGTCCGTTATAGGTAAAATATGCGAATTTATCGAAAGGTCTCAAATACAATATATATAACATTGCAAACGGATTCGCTCCCACGCTTCCGAGCGCAAACGGAAGCGTTATGAGATATGCTCCGATAATGCACGCCAAGGTGGCTATGGGCAACTTGATCAACATAGAATGAGCGGACGCGTCGACATCGGCTTGAGCTTTGCTCGACTTCCACATCCTTACGTATGCGTAAATGAGATAGACCGCAACAGCGGGAAGAAGAAAAATCGCTTCGAAACACAAAAGTACGCTTACGGTATAAGTCACGATAAGCTTTATATAGCTTCGCTCGAGCATGAAATATATCATTATTGCAAGCGCCAACGCAAAGAACGTCAAATAACTCGGCCATATAGCCCCGAGCATAAATACGGGACAAATCGCCACCAAACCGCCCAAAGCAAGTGCAGTAAGTTCACCGGCATACTTTTCGGCGATCTTATATACGACGTAAGCAAGAAGTATATCGGAAATCACAAAGGGCAACTTGAGGAAAATCATCGTCGGCACCGAGCTTAACTCCATCGGGAAAAACAGTGCGCCTACAGAGCCGAAGAATGCAAGTATATACATCGTTATGGGATAGTAAAGCGCGGAAGCATAACTTTCCCAAAATCCGGTGAGTCCATCGTTTATGAGGCTGTATACCATTTGATAAATACCCGTATAGCCTGTCCTCGTCGCCGCCATTTCGCTATTGTTGCCAACAAGTCCGCGCATAGAAAAGGCAACTATGATTCTTATGACCGCGCCTGCGAACAAAACTATCAAAAAGATATATTTTGGTCTCAACTTAAGTTTGACGTTTTCGTTCCGCTGCCCGATCCCTATGAGCCATACGGCAAGCGCAAAGACAACTATCGTCAATATCACACCCAATATTATAAACGCATTGCCGCCTGTGCTTGATGAAAGTAGAAGTTTATTCATTTTTTACTCCATGTCTTTTTATAATATATCGTTTTGATTATATCACAAAAATCAAGCGATTGGCAAATTGTTTTTCTATATTTTGTAAGCTTTTTGTTTCTTTTTTATTACCAATCGAGTTCTTCGACCGATAACGGAGCGTCATTTTCGGTTATACCCTCTATCCAACCGCTTTTGAGCTTTATCACCTTATCCGCGATAGGCAAAAATGCGAGGTTGTGCGAGACCATGAGAACGGTAACGCCGTTTTCGCGGTTAAGACGCCGGATGGTTTGCATGACCTTGCGGCTGTTGTCGTAATCGAGCGCTCCCGTGGGCTCATCGCACAACAACAGAGCCGGCGATTTTGCCATTGCGCGAGCGAGCGCCACGCGTTGCGCTTCGCCGCCCGAAAGTTCGGTCGGAAAGGCGCTTGCCCTATCCTTCAGCCCCATTTCTTCCAACATTTTGTCCGCAATGTCGCCATTGCCGCCACTTACAAGCATGACATTTTCCTTGGCGGAAAGGTTATTTATAAGGTTATAACTTTGAAAGACAAAACCGATTATCCTTCTGCGATAATCATTGAGTTGTTTATCGTTATAACTCGTTATGTCTTCGTTATATACCCAGACCTTGCCCGAGCTTGCCCTATCCATTCCGCCTATTATATTCAGAGCCGTCGATTTGCCGCTGCCCGAATCGCCGTATAAAAGCACAAACTCTCCTTCTTCGACGGTGAAGCTTATACCTTTGAGCGCTTTGAATTCGTTTTTGCCCATCGAATAGCTTTTTATAAGATCTTCTACTTTTAATATTTCGCTCATGTTACTCCTTGATCTTCAATGAATCCACTATATTTACTTTTTTGATATTTCTGTTGATAAGAATATTGCTTATCGCCGCAAACATAGCCGCTCCGCCCAACAATATCAAAACGCTCGCAACGTAGACGTGCAAATAGACGGCTACGCCGGTAATGAGCGTCACTCCTTTAATTATATGTTCGGTTATGAACATTCCGACCGGCAACGACAATGCGAACGCTATTATCACAGAACAGTAATTTTCCAATGAATTGAGGAAATTTATTCGTTTTGTGCCCACTCCGAGCGCCTTAAAGATCGTATAATCCTTTATTCTGTCAGATATACTTAAGCATGATATGTTCAAAATGAGCAAAATCATCATTATTCCGCAAATAACAAACAGCACAAGCTCGGTAATATCCAAGACCTTGAACAGTTGCTTGAACCTTTCGGAATGAACGTCATGTCGCTCGTACATAAAGGCGGCTGAAAATTTTTCCTCAAGTTCGACGACAAAATCCTTTATATTTTCTTCGGAGACGGTTTCTTTTTTTGTCATGTAAACGGCAGTATTCAGTTCCGCAAAATCGCTGCTATGCATCATTACGAATTTGACAAAATCTTCGTTTTTTTGAGTAAACGCTCGCGTGAACACTACGCCGAACATTCCGATATCGGTAAAGGTGCCTCCTATCGGCAAAGTAAGCGAATCATCGCTCATGCCATATATCTTGAGTTCTATACTATCCTTCAAGCCGTATGATTTGGGTATATAGACGCCGCTATCCGAAAAATCGATCTTTTCGTTGTCGTCAAAGAGATCGTAACAAGGATCTTCATCATCTATTATACTGACCATGATGTTTTTCTGTTCGTCGCCGATCAAAACAGTCGCCGGGAATTCGACGCAATACATAGTCTTGTCAAAAAGCTGCGAGTCTCGCACCGAATCCACGATCTCGTCGTAATTCAATCTGTCTCCCGCATTCCAGCTTATCGTTGTGTCGTAATTATAATATTTCCCGTAAACCGTTTCCTGTAAATTATCCACCGAATTATCGAGTAAAAAAGAAGTAAGTAGCAATGCAAGGCACAGCGTTGCGGAAATAACAGTGAATAACGATTTCTTTTTATATGAAAGGAAATTACGCACACTCAATTTCAAAGTGAGCGGAAGTCCTATCCTCTTGAAAACTTTGACGCTTTTCTTTGTTCTGCCACGCATAAGCTGTGACGGTGTGCGCGTCATTATGCCTATAATGGCTATAACGAGCGCCACGACAGTCACTGCGGCGAGAACGGCAACGGGCAAAGCAACTGCACCGACCACCCCCGTCGCCGGCAATTCGGGCAAGGTATAAAAGCCCTTAAGCACATCGATATACACGGACGGAAGGAATGCGACACCGAAGCCGGCTCCTATTATGCCGCCGATAAGGATCCAAACGAGATACGGCAAACAATATGCTGTGGCTATCAGA
>CANQUR010000022.1 GCA_947627075.1 uncultured Clostridia bacterium | reverse complement strand
TTACCTTTTACTCTCACAACATTCAGTTGTCCTGTTTTACGGGGAGCGCAACTTCCTGCGCGGAAACGGTAGCCGCCTCTGGCGCTTCTTTCTTCATGGATACCAAGAAGTAAGAACCCGTCTGAGCGCCGGACCAAGAACCGCTCACCTCGCCAAACCAAACGCCGAGCGTTACAAAGAGAGAATTGCCGTCTCCCAAATTCTGCAAATCTTCTTCCGTCACAGTGATGGTAAAGGTCAAGGTTTCGGTCTTTGTATCGTAGCCCGTGCCCCCGATGTTTCCGTCGAATTTGATTTTCGACTTCCACTTGTTTGCCAAATCCGTATCCTTCCATGTGCCGTCCGCATAGATCGCATTTGCCGCCGCTTTTCCCGCCGAAGTCCCGGTGGTAATATAAACATCGCGGAAGAAATTCAGATACGTCTTCGAAGTGTCCTTGTCGTCGTCGGGATCATCGTCCACAACATTCGGAACGCGATATACGATCTGCTTTGTGAAAGTATAGGTTCCCGCTTCCTCGATCTTGAAGGCGATATATCCGCTTGCATTGATGAAATATGTCTTTCCAATCTCTTTGGTCTGCACTCCTCTTGCATTCAAAGCCACTTTTGCATCAAACGGTATATCTACTTCGGAATTACATTCGGAGCAAGTTCCCTTAATGGTTCCGGGGGCAGTGGTCGACGCAGCAGTGAAAGCGTTCTCCGCTACCTTTTTATCAAAAGTCACGTTCTCATGGTCGCAAGTCGTCGTCACAATTTCGGATTTCGTAATCGTCGTGAGCCATGTGCCATAAATGCCCTCCAATTTTATTTCCTGAGTCTTTTTTGCAACGGCAAAGAAGGTAAAATAGAACACTTTCGGAAGTGGTTGCGGTTCCTCATCCTCGGTAGCGGGCTTCGTGTACTGCTGCGTTACGCCGTCAATATCTTCCTGCGTGACGGTGACGGAAATGGAGGTGAACGCCGCCCACTTATTCGTCCACGCGCTTGCGGGCTGCCCGTTGATCGTGATCTTATCCTTCCACTTCGTAGCAAGCTCGGTCGATAGGAACCCGTTGTTTTGTTCCTCGCCGTAATCATAAACGACATACGGGGCATAATCTATAGTTTTTTCTACGTAACTGGGTCTATGATCTTTACTTTCTACAGGGCCTTTTGGCGATATCCCGCCATCGTTCGCGGAAATCGCCGTAAGCGTGAGCGTAGCGCCGTCATCCCAAACAGGTTCAACCACTTCGACCGTATAGACGCCCGGCTCACGGATTGCGAGTGTCCCGCCCACAAAACTCTGCGAATAGTAGTTGCCCTCCAGTGGCACTAGCGACGTAGCGCCACTTATATCAATCGTCGTGCCGAGCTGGACTTCAACCGCCTCTTCCTTCCCACAGTCGGGGCAATATTTTTTCAAGCCCTGCGATGTTGCTTGACCGGGCGTAGGCACTGTTGTCTTTGTGTAGTTGTATTGGAAGCCTTTCTCGTGTTTGCACTTCTCCTGCGAAACCGCACCGCACCCTTCTTGTGTGCAATGACCGTCATCGCCGAAAGTATGCGTCGCAACCGTCGCAGGGTCCTTTTCGCCGTCGGCGGCGCATTGTTTCCAATGGTTCTCCGCATCGTAACCCCATGTGTCATAGGTATGTGTATGGTCGCCATAGTCGCGGGTAAGAATAGGGTCAAAATCGCCCAGTTTTATAGAAACAAAATATTTCCCTGCCTCATCGACTCTTGCGCCATAAGTCGTGCCGCTTGTTGCCACACCGTATTGCGCATGGCTGACTACATTGATGACAACAACCTGATCTCCAAGTCCAAGCTCAATCGAACTCTTGGTTTTCCAAGTCTGCGTTTCTTCATCATAGTCGAGCTTATAGCCCTTCTCGGCATACTCGCTCCAATTTGTTATGGCGCTTGATTTTTGGCACTGATATTGTCCTATAATGGAACTGATAAACCCGCCGAGATACATCTGATAAATCTCGTCGAAGCCGCGCTCATAGTCACAAACCTTGCATTTCGCAGCATTGCCCTCAAAAGAGTGGCGCTCTCTATCTTTCAAGACATCGTGTCCGCAGTTGCCCGCATGATAGTGATAGGTGCCATCATACGCCCACTTCGTGGTATCGTAAGTGTGTTCGTGAAGCGCGGGATCTTCGCCTTCGCCGATCCACGTTCCGTCCGTATCACAGTAACCGTCACCGTCTGCGTCGGCGTGTTTATGCTCTTTTTCGCCGTCGCCACATGCCGCAAATCCGAACGCCATCATCGCGCTCATCGTCAATGCGGCAATTTGCAGAATCTTTTTCCCTCTTGCCATGATAAACCTTCCTTTAATGGATTTGATTCGGATCTTTCCTAATCACATATATTTTATCACGGTCAAATCCGTATGTCAATAGGTATAACGTAAATAATTTTATTTTTTGCGGAAAAATTTCTTTTTATGTCGCTCTATTTACGTTGTTTTAATGTTGATGCTGTTAGGCTTGTCCCCGCTTCGGAATTATATCCTCGGGGCGTTTTTCATTATTTTAACTTTTTGAAGCGGCGAAATGTTACAGGAAAATTCCAAAAAGATCAAAAAATTCTTCCCGGTTTTCTCGCGCACGACAAATTTATAATAGAGCATTTTCGTTCTCCGCCAGTGTCACTTTTGCGGCTGTTTTACTAAATCATAACTATGGAATTTATAAGTAGCTACTACTTATCAATTCCCCCGTTATACTTTATAATAATGTTTGTGGACAAGGACACTATGAACGACAAAGATACCCCCTTAACGAGCTTAGTGAAGTCGCGCGTAATGGATTTCATGATCAAACGCAATCTCTCTATCTACAGCTTGGCGGATAAATCGGGTGTTACGGAAATAGCGATACGCGATTGGTATAAGAAAAATCATGTTCCAAGCATTCTATCGCTTGAAAAGATCGCTGCGGTGTTAGATGTTGAGCCGTTTGAATTCTTTTGCCGCGACGAGGACGTAATGCCGCTTTCCCCGGAAAACAAGGAGATTCTAAAGCTACTCGATAATTTAACGCAAAAACAGAAAGAGGCGGTGTTATTGCATATTAAAAGCTACTTTGAGTGAACATGGATATACGAAAGTTTAACCGCTTACTGAGCAAGGCGAAGTATGACAAGCAAGCGATCGAACAGATCTACATGGAATTTTACCCGAAAATCGTTTTACACCTCAAAAGACGTTTCGGGGATTTGGCGTATATCGAAGATGCCGCAGAAAATGTATTTCTCTATTTGCTCTCTATCGACCCGTGGTATATCGACTACCCCACTTCATGGCTGTTCACGATTGCAGAGAATGATGTAATCGACTATTTGAAAGCACAGAACCGTGAGCTGCCGTTGTTGGAATCCACTACTGTCCCATGCGACTTCGATCACGAAATTCTGTCCTCGGACATGCAAGCCGCCTTTACACATCTCGATAAGGACGTTCAAATGATTCTCTATCTGCACCATTGGGAGGGATATTCCCATGAGGAAATCGCAAAGGAATTACATATCAGCCCAAACAATGTCAGGGTGAAGGTCAGTCGCGCATATAAGATTCTCAAAAAATACCTGTAACATTTTCCCTCTCTCGGCAGTTATATTTATATAATAATGTTTAAGGAGAGATAGAAAATGTTACACTTGGGAACCATTGCACTTGCCGCACTGCTTGCCCTCTGTTCCGCCGCGGCACCGGCGTCGCTGTTTGATAATGATACAGACGGTGCCAACCCCGTTGCGTATGAGGATACCGCATCTGTCAATGCCACTGTAGAGGCAGTAAAAATACCGTACACATCCAAAACGCTCACTGAATCTCATTCTTTGGCTTTGATGTATCCCAACTATAATTATTCCCCTGCGCCAGGGTCCTGTGGTAGCATTGCGGGAGCCAACGTAATCGGTTTTTACGATCGCTATGACGAAAACCTTATCCCCAACCATGTATCCGGGACTTTATTCGGAAATACTTACCTCTACGAATTGGAAGATGCAGCCGTCATTGCCACCATTCAAACCCTATATGAATACATGGGGACGGAGCATGTGGGAACGACGGAAGATGAATTTATCAATGGCATGACACGGTATTGCACTGAAAAAGGGAAAAAGATCAGTTTTACCTCCTGCATGTCGTCGAAATCTTTCACCTACACGTCCGCAAAACAAAAAATGAAATCTAACCAACCGATTGTTCTGTTTTTAAGTGGATATAATACAGCCATATTAACTACGGAAGGGAATACCGATACTGTCAATTATTTGATCTCAACCGCCAATCATATCATGATCGGTTTCGGGTACGAGGTGTATTGTTATTCGACTGCCGACGGCACAATTACATACGAATACATCAACGTTTCTACTGGTCTTGACACTGCTACGCGAACGCTCTTTAACATCAATTACAAAACTAAAATTAACGACGCGCTCGCAGTAAATATTTATTGATCATGAATGTAAAAAAACGACTTGAACAAGAGGCAAAAGCCACTCATCAAAAAATTTTAGAGAAGAGCGACAAAGTTTTCCTCGCTTCTTTGCCAGAACAGGTATCGAAGCCGAAGCGCAGATCTGTGTTTTCCTATAGGAAGGCATGGCTTACGGGTGCTGCTTGCACACTTACCGCAGCTCTCGTAATTGTTTGTGCGGTTTTGTTTATTCCTTTTAAGAAGCAAGTGATCTACTCAGAAAAGGACTTTCATACTTCCGCCTCAGAAATTGCCGTCTTAAATGTCGACTTAAAGGATTTTGAGCTTGTAATCGGAGAAGGCTTAATTGTCACTGACATTAAGAAAACGATTGACGGACCGAGTGGTGATTTACTTTTCTATGTTATGGCACTTCGAACTTCCGATAGCAGAATTCAAACAAGTTTAACCGTTGTTTGCAATAAAAATTATAAGTACGCCGATCAATTAACACAATCATATCAACGAGCGGAGTTGTCCGATTATACCCTCCTTTATAATATCAAGCCATCCATAAATCCTACTTTTCATTGTTATAATATAAAAGCGTACGCAAAAATTGAAGGAGCTAATGATACCATTTATTTGACGGATTATCAAGAAGTTTCGCTTGACGAAAATGGTTCTTTTTTAGAATTTATCCAAAACTTAATACACGTTAAAGAATAAAACAAGCTCCCCTCTCAACCGAGAGGGGGGCTACTTTTATGCCGTAATCAATGTTACTGTCACGTCCTTCGATCCTTCGACCCAAGATACTGTATAGATGCCCGCTGTGCTAACACCAAGTTCACCGCCCAAGCCGTCGGGATAATAGTTGCTTGAAACTGTATTGTATACCTTAAAGGAATCGGTAAAATCTAAGGAAACGATTGCCGTCCATACAACCACATCCCCAAAAGAGTTCCTGGTCATGGGAATACAGGAATCCTCGACGGTTCGTCCTTCGGAAGCGACATCAATGGGCCAATTACAAGTCGGTACACTTGCAATCTTCCCTACAACATACATATCGTAAAGCACGATGGGAGGGACCTCCCGATCCGAACGAACATAATTCAATGTCAAACCTACACCCCACTCTTCTTCGGTTACTGTTAGAGTAAACGAATAATAGCCGCTGACCTCGGTATAAATGTTGCCATAAACGCCAGATGAAAAATCTGCATCATAATCATAGGAAAGATTTTCAAATTGAACTTGTAAATCGGCAGTCCAGCCCGATTCATCGGGATGAATCCACAAACCATCGTTCCACAGAAGTTTGAATTGATCGCCTTGATACAGAAGAATTTCGTCGGTATGCCAAACACCGGCATAATTTTCTGCATCTTCTGCCGTTCCCGTCAGACGCCAGTCGGCAAGGTATGCCTGCCAGCTGCAATCCGCCAGACCGCCCGCGCCGTTTCCGACAACGTACCAACCCGCTTTGGGACTGTGCCTCTTGAAGCTGTGCGGCATTTGCCGTAAGCCCCACGCCTGCGCCTGCCGCAATGCCGATCGAAAGTACGAGCGCTGCAACGGACGCGATGATCTTGGAGAACAAACTCTTTGATCTTGTCATAAAACATTCCTCCTTACAAAAATATTTTTGATTTCGCCTTTATGGGCGTTGAATCCATCTTCTCTTGCTTCGAGTTACGCCTCTGGCGCTTCCTTCTTCATGGATACCAGGAAGTAGGAACCCGTCTGAGCGCCGGACCAAGAACCGCTCACCTCGCCAAACCAAACGCCGAGCGTTACAAAGAGAGAATTGCCGTCTCCCAAATTCTGCAAATCTTCTTCCGTCACAGTGATGGTAAAGGTCAAGGTTTCGGTCTTTGTATCGTAGCCCGTGCCCCCGATGTTTCCGTCGAATTTGATTTTCGACTTCCACTTGTTTGCCAAATCCGTATCCTTCCATGTGCCGTCCGCATAGATCGCATTTGCCGCCGCTTTTCCCGCCGAAGTCCCGGTGGTAATATAAACATCGCGGAAGAAATTCAGATACGTCTTCGAAGTGTCCTTGTCGTCGTCGGGATCATCGTCCACAACATTCGGAACGCGATATACGATCTGCTTTGTGAAAGTATAGGTTCCCGCTTCCTCGATCTTGAAGGCGATATATCCGCTTGCATTGATGAAATATGTCTTTCCAATCTCTTTGGTCTGCACTCCTCTTGCATTCAAAGCCACTTTTGCATCAAACGGTATATCTACTTCGGAATTACATTCGGAGCAAGTTCCCTTAATGGTTCCGGGGGCAGTGGTCGACGCAGCAGTGAAAGCGTTCTCCGCTACCTTTTTATCAAAAGTCACGTTCTCATGGTCGCAAGTCGTCGTCACAATTTCGGATTTCGTAATCGTCGTGAGCCATGTGCCATAAATGCCCTCCAATTTTATTTCCTGAGTCTTTTTTGCAACGGCAAAGAAGGTAAAATAGAACACTTTCGGAAGTGGTTGCGGTTCCTCATCCTCGGTAGCGGGCTTCGTGTACTGCTGCGTTACGCCGTCAATATCTTCCTGCGTGACGGTGACGGAAATGGAGGTGAACGCCGCCCACTTATTCGTCCACGCGCTTGCGGGCTGCCCGTTGATCGTGATCTTATCCTTCCACTTCGTAGCAAGCTCGGTCGATAGGAACCCGTTGTTTTGTTCCTCGCCGTAATCATAAACGACATACGGGGCATAATCTATAGTTTTTTCTACGTAACTGGGTCTATGATCTTTACTTTCTACAGGGCCTTTTGGCGATATCCCGCCATCGTTCGCGGAAATCGCCGTAAGCGTGAGCGTAGCGCCGTCATCCCAAACAGGTTCAACCACTTCGACCGTATAGACGCCCGGCTCACGGATTGCGAGTGTCCCGCCCACAAAACTCTGCGAATAGTAGTTGCCCTCCAGTGGCACTAGCGACGTAGCGCCACTTATATCAATCGTCGTGCCGAGCTGGACTTCAACCGCCTCTTCCTTCCCACAGTCGGGGCAATATTTTTTCAAGCCCTGCGATGTTGCTTGACCGGGCGTAGGCACTGTTGTCTTTGTGTAGTTGTATTGGAAGCCTTTCTCGTGTTTGCACTTCTCCTGCGAAACCGCACCGCACCCTTCTTGTGTGCAATGACCGTCATCGCCGAAAGTATGCGTCGCAACCGTCGCAGGGTCCTTTTCGCCGTCGGCGGCGCATTGTTTCCAATGGTTCTCCGCATCGTAACCCCATGTGTCATAGGTATGTGTATGGTCGCCATAGTCGCGGGTAAGAATAGGGTCAAAATCGCCCAGTTTTATAGAAACAAAATATTTCCCTGCCTCATCGACTCTTGCGCCATAAGTCGTGCCGCTTGTTGCCACACCGTATTGCGCATGGCTGACTACATTGATGACAACAACCTGATCTCCAAGTCCAAGCTCAATCGAACTCTTGGTTTTCCAAGTCTGCGTTTCTTCATCATAGTCGAGCTTATAGCCCTTCTCGGCATACTCGCTCCAATTTGTTATGGCGCTTGATTTTTGGCACTGATATTGTCCTATAATGGAACTGATAAACCCGCCGAGATACATCTGATAAATCTCGTCGAAGCCGCGCTCATAGTCACAAACCTTGCATTTCGCAGCATTGCCCTCAAAAGAGTGGCGCTCTCTATCTTTCAAGACATCGTGTCCGCAGTTGCCCGCATGATAGTGATAGGTGCCATCATACGCCCACTTCGTGGTATCGTAAGTGTGTTCGTGAAGCGCGGGATCTTCGCCTTCGCCGATCCACGTTCCGTCCGTATCACAGTAACCGTCACCGTCTGCGTCGGCGTGTTTATGCTCTTTTTCGCCGTCGCCACATGCCGCAAATCCGAACGCCATCATCGCGCTCATCGTCAATGCGGCAATTTGCAGAATCTTTTTCCCTCTTGCCATGATAAACCTTCCTTTAATGGATTTGATTCGGATCTTTCCTAATCACATATATTTTATCACGGTCAAATCCGTATGTCAATAGGTATAACGTAAATAATTTTATTTTTTGCGGAAAAATTTCTTTTTATGTCGCTCTATTTACGTTGTTTTAATGTTGATGCTGTTAGGCTTGTCCCCGCTTCGGAATTATATCCTCGGGGCGTTTTTCATTATTTTAACTTTTTGAAGCGGCGAAATGTTACAGGAAAATTCCAAAAAGATCAAAAAATTCTTCCCGGTTTTCTCGCGCACGACAAATTTATAATAGAGCATTTTCGTTCTCCGCCAGTGTCACTTTTGCGGCTGTTTTACTAAATCATAACTATGGAATTTATAAGTAGCTACTACTTATCAATTCCCCCGTTATACTTTATAATAATGTTTGTGGACAAGGACACTATGAACGACAAAGATACCCCCTTAACGAGCTTAGTGAAGTCGCGCGTAATGGATTTCATGATCAAACGCAATCTCTCTATCTACAGCTTGGCGGATAAATCGGGTGTTACGGAAATAGCGATACGCGATTGGTATAAGAAAAATCATGTTCCAAGCATTCTATCGCTTGAAAAGATCGCTGCGGTGTTAGATGTTGAGCCGTTTGAATTCTTTTGCCGCGACGAGGACGTAATGCCGCTTTCCCCGGAAAACAAGGAGATTCTAAAGCTACTCGATAATTTAACGCAAAAACAGAAAGAGGCGGTGTTATTGCATATTAAAAGCTACTTTGAGTGAACATGGATATACGAAAGTTTAACCGCTTACTGAGCAAGGCGAAGTATGACAAGCAAGCGATCGAACAGATCTACATGGAATTTTACCCGAAAATCGTTTTACACCTCAAAAGACGTTTCGGGGATTTGGCGTATATCGAAGATGCCGCAGAAAATGTATTTCTCTATTTGCTCTCTATCGACCCGTGGTATATCGACTACCCCACTTCATGGCTGTTCACGATTGCAGAGAATGATGTAATCGACTATTTGAAAGCACAGAACCGTGAGCTGCCGTTGTTGGAATCCACTACTGTCCCATGCGACTTCGATCACGAAATTCTGTCCTCGGACATGCAAGCCGCCTTTACACATCTCGATAAGGACGTTCAAATGATTCTCTATCTGCACCATTGGGAGGGATATTCCCATGAGGAAATCGCAAAGGAATTACATATCAGCCCAAACAATGTCAGGGTGAAGGTCAGTCGCGCATATAAGATTCTCAAAAAATACCTGTAACATTTTCCCTCTCTCGGCAGTTATATTTATATAATAATGTTTAAGGAGAGATAGAAAATGTTACACTTGGGAACCATTGCACTTGCCGCACTGCTTGCCCTCTGTTCCGCCGCGGCACCGGCGTCGCTGTTTGATAATGATACAGACGGTGCCAACCCCGTTGCGTATGAGGATACCGCATCTGTCAATGCCACTGTAGAGGCAGTAAAAATACCGTACACATCCAAAACGCTCACTGAATCTCATTCTTTGGCTTTGATGTATCCCAACTATAATTATTCCCCTGCGCCAGGGTCCTGTGGTAGCATTGCGGGAGCCAACGTAATCGGTTTTTACGATCGCTATGACGAAAACCTTATCCCCAACCATGTATCCGGGACTTTATTCGGAAATACTTACCTCTACGAATTGGAAGATGCAGCCGTCATTGCCACCATTCAAACCCTATATGAATACATGGGGACGGAGCATGTGGGAACGACGGAAGATGAATTTATCAATGGCATGACACGGTATTGCACTGAAAAAGGGAAAAAGATCAGTTTTACCTCCTGCATGTCGTCGAAATCTTTCACCTACACGTCCGCAAAACAAAAAATGAAATCTAACCAACCGATTGTTCTGTTTTTAAGTGGATATAATACAGCCATATTAACTACGGAAGGGAATACCGATACTGTCAATTATTTGATCTCAACCGCCAATCATATCATGATCGGTTTCGGGTACGAGGTGTATTGTTATTCGACTGCCGACGGCACAATTACATACGAATACATCAACGTTTCTACTGGTCTTGACACTGCTACGCGAACGCTCTTTAACATCAATTACAAAACTAAAATTAACGACGCGCTCGCAGTAAATATTTATTGATCATGAATGTAAAAAAACGACTTGAACAAGAGGCAAAAGCCACTCATCAAAAAATTTTAGAGAAGAGCGACAAAGTTTTCCTCGCTTCTTTGCCAGAACAGGTATCGAAGCCGAAGCGCAGATCTGTGTTTTCCTATAGGAAGGCATGGCTTACGGGTGCTGCTTGCACACTTACCGCAGCTCTCGTAATTGTTTGTGCGGTTTTGTTTATTCCTTTTAAGAAGCAAGTGATCTACTCAGAAAAGGACTTTCATACTTCCGCCTCAGAAATTGCCGTCTTAAATGTCGACTTAAAGGATTTTGAGCTTGTAATCGGAGAAGGCTTAATTGTCACTGACATTAAGAAAACGATTGACGGACCGAGTGGTGATTTACTTTTCTATGTTATGGCACTTCGAACTTCCGATAGCAGAATTCAAACAAGTTTAACCGTTGTTTGCAATAAAAATTATAAGTACGCCGATCAATTAACACAATCATATCAACGAGCGGAGTTGTCCGATTATACCCTCCTTTATA
Organism: uncultured Clostridia bacterium; assembly: GCA_947627075.1. Classification (GTDB taxonomy): domain Bacteria; phylum Bacillota; class Clostridia; order Christensenellales; family Pumilibacteraceae; genus CAG-552. Next base: position 4,097 of record CANQUR010000022.1, on the reverse strand, counting down.
ATATCAAGCCATCCATAAATCCTACTTTTCATTGTTATAATATAAAAGCGTACGCAAAAATTGAAGGAGCTAATGATACCATTTATTTGACGGATTATCAAGAAGTTTCGCTTGACGAAAATGGTTCTTTTTTAGAATTTATCCAAAACTTAATACACGTTAAAGAATAAAACAAGCTCCCCTCTCAACCGAGAGGGGGGCTACTTTTATGCCGTAATCAATGTTACTGTCACGTCCTTCGATCCTTCGACCCAAGATACTGTATAGATGCCCGCTGTGCTAACACCAAGTTCACCGCCCAAGCCGTCGGGATAATAGTTGCTTGAAACTGTATTGTATACCTTAAAGGAATCGGTAAAATCTAAGGAAACGATTGCCGTCCATACAACCACATCCCCAAAAGAGTTCCTGGTCATGGGAATACAGGAATCCTCGACGGTTCGTCCTTCGGAAGCGACATCAATGGGCCAATTACAAGTCGGTACACTTGCAATCTTCCCTACAACATACATATCGTAAAGCACGATGGGAGGGACCTCCCGATCCGAACGAACATAATTCAATGTCAAACCTACACCCCACTCTTCTTCGGTTACTGTTAGAGTAAACGAATAATAGCCGCTGACCTCGGTATAAATGTTGCCATAAACGCCAGATGAAAAATCTGCATCATAATCATAGGAAAGATTTTCAAATTGAACTTGTAAATCGGCAGTCCAGCCCGATTCATCGGGATGAATCCACAAACCATCGTTCCACAGAAGTTTGAATTGATCGCCTTGATACAGAAGAATTTCGTCGGTATGCCAAACACCGGCATAATTTTCTGCATCTTCTGCCGTTCCCGTCAGACGCCAGTCGGCAAGGTATGCCTGCCAGCTGCAATCCGCCAGACCGCCTGCCCCGTTACCTAAAAGATACCATCCCGACATTTCATCGGCTTCTTCCGCATGAGCTATGGCGCGATTCGATATGTTTCCCAAAGCCCCAAAAAGAATTGCAACGAGAAGCATGGACAATAAGGAAATAAAACGTTTACTTTTAAGTTTCATGATTTTATCCTCCTTATTCTATTGTATATCAGTTCAAGCCATTTGTCAATATTATTTCCGTAAATATTAGTGGCTTTAAGCAAAAAAGAATTAAATTGTCTTTTATAATAACGTTATAAATATTGCGAGAAAAATTATCTTACGACGAAAAGAGGCGTAAAATGAGATGATAGAGAAAAAAGGACGTCCCCCCATTAGGGACGTCCTTTTTGTATTTTCAAAGTTTGCAGAAAACCCGGCACACGCTCACGCCAAGATTTTTCATTGTGCTGTCCGTGCGGGATCAAGCGAAAATCAAACGGAACGTTCTTTTCAAGCAATGCGCAGAAGCAGCTTTCAAGCCCTCGGCATTGCGCCTCGCCGTGGTTTTTCAGTTCATCTGCGCCGTAGTCAATATAAAGAGCGACGTCGTCCGTCCATTCCGCGGCTTTTATCATCCTTCCGACTTTCTCTGGCGCAATCCAAAAACTCGGAGAAAGCGCTGCGCCGCCTCCGAACATATCTTGATAGCAGCAAAGCGCAAACATCGTCATCAGCCCGCCCATAGAGCTTCCCGCAAGAAAGGTATGTTCCCTTTCGGGAAGCGTCCGATAGGTTGCATCAATCATCGGCTTGAACGTACCGACAAGCCAATCCATATATGCCTCGCCCTTGCCCTCGGACGAACCGAATTTAGACTGAAACGGGAAAGGCGAATATTCCGTCAAGCGATCTTCCCTGTCCGCTTCCACGGCTGCGACAATAATCTCGGCTTCGAACTTGTCAAGAATCTCCCCCATGCGCCAACTGTCACCGTATGGCGCGGTGTCGTCGAAGAACGCCGTCTGTCCGTCGAACATATATAGCACAGGGAAACGTTTCTTCTCGTCATAGGTTTGGGGAAGATGCACATAAGCCGTTCTTGTCTGATTCCCGCTCGGCGCGGTGAGAGTAACTTCAAATTGCTTTATCATGGTTTACAAATCATTTATTTTGTTGCAGTAAGAAGATGATATGTGTCTACCGCATAGGTGTCTGTCATACCCGAAACGAAATCAGTAACAAGTAACAACTTGCTATAAACGCATTCGGGATCATCATACACTTTCCCTTCGCATGTCCGTTCGCAAATAAATCGGTAATTTTTAGAAATTAAACTGTACGCTAATGTATCCTTATCATCAGATTGGCGATTAGCATTTGCGTTAAAAACACTTGGAACAAACTTGTCCATCAAAGCATCAATGATTTGATAGCTTTGCAATTTAGTTTTTATGACACTATCGCTAAAATAGATGTATTTTCGTTCAATATCGTTTCGGATTAGATTGACCATTTCTGCGGCCGATGAAACGTTGAGCAATTCTTGTTCAAACGCACCTTCGAGGATTTCTTGATAATGCTCGCTAAACGCATTTTTAACAGCACTAATCATCTTCCCTTTCATATAGATTCTCAAGCGTTGCATAATGCAGTCGTCATGATCCGGGACAGGGGCCTTTTCCCATTGTTCTTCATATTTTTTAGTTTCTGATAATACTTCCTCGATAAATGGGTCACTTTTGCGCCTTTCAAGTGCTGTTAAAAAGTCGCCAAGCTGAAAAATACGTTTTTTATGCGCGTCCTCAATGTCGGCTGTTAAATATGCAATATCGTCTGCCGCTTCAAGCAGAAAAACCAATGGATGGCGCTTGCCGCCTAAACCAAGTTCTTTATTTATATTTTCATAAAGTTCATTTTCAAAATACATATATCCCATTTTTTTCCGAGAAACATTCTTGCCATTTGAGATTTCCGTGGACTTAGTGGGATATTTAAGTATTGTCGCAATAACAGGATAAGATAAGTTCATGCCATTCTCATCCGTGATAAAACTGAGCTTCGTAATCAACCGAAGCAACTGCGCATTGCCTTCAAAGTGGTAAAAATCATTTTTCATCTGCTCATTCAAAATGTCAATGAGTAGATGGCTTGTTTGTGTCCGTGTCTGTTCGAATATTAACTTCCCTTCGTGCGAAAATACAAGATTTGGAAGATTCCTTGTAAACCACTCGGCAATGATCTCCTCCCCAAGATGCCCAAAAGGCGGATTCCCCATATCATGTAAATAGGCGGCAGTTCTTAAGATTACAGGAATTTGATCCAAATATTTAGTCGCCGCCGCCGGCAAAGGCCCCTTGCTTTGAATCACACTTACTGCCTCAACCCCAAGCGATTCAGCGATTGATTGCACTTCTATGGAGTGTGTCAATCGGGTACGGGTATAATCTCCTCGTTCAAGAGGAAAAACCTGCGCTTTGTCCTGCAATCTACGGATTCCCGTACAATTACAAACGGTGTCAAAATCCTTTTTGAACGGGGAACGCGTATCATTATTCATTTTGCTGACAGATGACTGCTCTCGCGCTCTCCTCGGATTTAACAATGCTGACCATTCCATAATTTTTATCCTCCTTCGGTTTAGAGATGCTCAACGGGATAAACATATAACTGTTTGAGAGAAAAATTGTTATATTGTTTTTCCTTGCATCCTTTGATATTATATCATATAGAAAATCATAAGTCAATTACTATTTACGTTAATAATAAATCGCTCTAATTTTTTGTAACATTTTTCGTCTGTCAACGGTTAATATAATAGAATAAATACAAGGAGGATTTTTTCATGTGTAAAGACGACGATGAAATTGACGAAACCCGTGGCTCCGATACGCACGCGGGTCAATGTGCGGGATGTGGACGTGAAATGACAAATGCGCAACAAAGCACCGAAAATCCCACATATTGCGATGAATGCGCAGAAAAATACGGCGACTAATCTATCTGCGCAACCAAAAAGGTGAGACGAACGTCTCACCTTTTTTGCAATTCCTATATTGGGGGGATTGGGGGATTGAAATTTTGAACAAGGGGGTAACGACAAAAAATCCTGCGTTTTTGCGCTGTTTTTGCCTTAAAAACGGCATTTCCTGATGTTTTCTCGGAGTAGCCGATGTCCTCTGACTCCGTCATTCGTTGGTTCGAATCCAGCTACCCCAGCCACATTGGGATAATTCGAACTTTTTT
>CANQUR010000021.1 GCA_947627075.1 uncultured Clostridia bacterium | reverse complement strand
GACCGAAAAAATATCAAAAAAAGATACCGCCATCTATCCGCTGCTGCAGCAGTTTCTTTTCCTGCTGGGCGTCGTCGGCGGGATAATAGGAGGCATGGGAATGGGCGGCGGCACGTTGCTTATACCGCTTTTAACGATATTTTGCGGTGTGGAACAACACATAGCGCAATCGATAAACCTTATAGCGTTTGTGCCCATGTCCATCGTGGCGATAATCATACACCTTAAAAATAAGCTTATTCGAACGGAATATTTTTTGTGGATCGCAGTACCCGCGACTGCCGTCGGCGTAGTTGCGGCGCTCATCATAAGAAACATAAAGAGCGCGGTCTTATCCAAATGCTTCGGATATTTTTTGATCGCGCTCGGGATATATCAATTGATCTCGGCTATAATAGGAGCCAAAAGAAAAAAAGACAGGAGTGAAAAATGAAAAATAAGCTTTGTTTGTTGATTTGCATTATTGTTGCCATGTGCTTTGCGGCTTGCAACGATCCCGAAAGGATGTGCGGCGAGGGCGAAGCATACGGCGTGACGGGGACTTGTCCGGTACACGTAACCATGAAAGTCGACGGGGACGGCAAGATAGGGGATGTGAAAATAGAAGAATATCTTTCGTTATACGACATAGGCGCTTTGACTCAAAAGAACGGAAAATCGTTGAAATACGGAGTCGAGATACGCGAGACCGAAAACGGATTTGCAAAATACGTGCGAGTGGGCGAAAGAACCTTTGTTTACAACGTGAACGGATATTACAGCTCATCAGACCCGAGTAAACGATTTGAGGAGCAAATGGAACTCGGGGAGGCGAAATGGTATATAGAACGCGTCTGCGACGGCAATTTCGATATCGTGGATGCAAAAGGTGAAAATTACAATGTTCCGTTCGATCGTTACGACGATCACGGACTCGATAAAAAGGATTGGGCAAACAAACTCAAAAACGGATATCACGAGGGCGTGGAATACGAAAACGGCTGGAAAGAGGAGATATATGCCCTTGCGACCCACCTTAAAAATCATGGTTTTTACGATTATACGGGCGAGGAAAAGCCTCATGGAGAGGAGCGTACCTTCAAGGTGGGAAGATACGACACTCTCGTTTCCCTCGAAAATTTTCATGATTATATGCGACTTGGCAAAAAGGCGTACGAAGAAGCGCGAAAAAACGTAAAATAGCCGTTAGCGGGTTCTATATTGGGCGCGGCACTCATACCTTAATGTAGGTATGAGTATTTTTATACCCAAAAAATCGTTTTTTTCGACACTCATTTCGAAAATTATCAAATTCAGAATGGTATAATAGGAGTACACCCAAATGAAGTTCATAGTCATAAGGAAGTCGGTTGTATTGAAATGTCTTTTGGCGAGTCTTTTTTTCGCAACGGCGATGTTGACGTGCTACTATTCGGGCAGCGCCGTGGTATGGAGCAATCAAACGCCGCGAAAGCTCCCCATATACAGCGTCAAAACGGACGAAAAGGTGGTGGCGCTATCCTTCGACGCAGCTTGGGGCGCGGACAATACGCTGAAGATCCTCGATATTTTGACCGAATATGACATAAAAGCGAACTTCTTTGCTGTTGGATTTTGGGTGGAGAAATACGGCGATAAGCTCAAGACTCTTTCGGACAGTGGCAGGGTGGAGATAGGCACGCATAGCAACACTCATCCGAATATGCCGAAATTGAGCCGAGACAACATAAGATTGGAGCTTGAAACATCCATGAAGCTCATTCAAGATGTCACCGGCAAAAGGCCCGAACTGTTCAGAGCGCCATACGGCGATTACAGCGACAGTGTGCTTACAGTAGCCGAGGAACTCGGGCTTTATACTATCCAATGGGATGTCGACAGCCTCGATTGGAAGGATCTCGGCGCAAATGACATCGCCGTACGCGTTTTGAAACGCGTGAAAAACGGCAGTATAATTTTAATGCACAATGACGGAAAGCATACCGTCGAGGCGTTGCCGGTGGTGATAGAGGGTTTAAGAAACAAGGGCTATTCCTTTAAGACCATAGGCGAGATGATATACCGAGACAATTATACCATCGCTCACGATGGTACTCAGATAAGGAGTTAATATACTTATGAACGAAGTAAAAACAAACAACAGAGTTTTCCTTTCGGGAACGGTCTATTCCGAACCTACCTTCAGTCACGAGCTTTACGGCGAAGGATTTTACGAGTTTATTCTCGAGGTGCCGCGACTCAGCGAGCAAAAGGACTTTATACCCATCACCATTTCGGAGCGGCTTACCTCCAATGCAAAGCTTACAAAGGGCGAAAAGGTGTCGTTTTACGGTCAATTTCGCAGTTTCAATAAGCTTGTGGGCGACAAAAGCAAGCTTATGCTCACCGTTTTTGTACGTGATTTCGCCGAAGATGACGAATCGAACAATCCCAATGTTGCCGAACTTACGGGCTATGTTTGCAAAACGCCGCTGTATCGTACGACACCTTTCAATCGCGAGATATGCGACCTCTTGCTTGCTGTAAACAGAGCTTATGACAAGTCCGATTACATACCCTGTATAGCTTGGGGACGGAACGCGCGCTTTGTACGCGAAATTTCGATAGGGCAAAAGATATCGGTGAGCGGAAGGATACAATCCCGCGAATATAATAAAAAACTCGACAGCGGAGTCAGCGAGGTGCGGACCGCTTACGAGCTTTCCATAAACAAGATCTTTATCGAAGAACAGGATCAAGCACAATAAGGGAATGGCAAAAAAGATTATATAAAAGGACGGCGCTATGCCGTCCCATTTTGTCTTTATTGTATTTTTTCGTTGCGAGCGCTCGGTCGACGCGCTAATTTTCTTCTTCTTGCTATCACGAGCACGAGCGTTATGGCGGCGACTATTATTACCGCGACAGCAATTATCTTTATGATGTCCACGCCGTCATATTTGATATATTGTGTTTTTACATAGCATTCAGCGTCCACCGTACCGTAATTGTCCTTATAAAAGACGATCTTCGTGAATTCGCGCGACGTGTCGAACGGAGGCTCCACATAGACGCGTTGGTCTTTTTCGATCTCGCCGCCGATCGCTTCGAATCGGATATATTCGTTCGAAGCTTCGTCGAATCTGTATAAAGTGGCGTTTTGGATGATAGTGGCGTTGGTTTTCGGCATTTCGTCGTCCGAAAAGAACGTTACGCTCGTGTCGCTTACGAGCATAAATCCTTCCTTATCGCCGTATGCGATACGATACCACTTGTTTTTATTCGGCTCCGGGTAGTCGTCCGCATACCATTCGTAACCGTATGTGGTAGCGAAAGGAAGTATGGAAATCATCTTATTTTTGTCGTATTGACCTATTTCCGGCGAATTTATCGAAGGATATTTGTAAATGGGGGTTTTCGGAGCGTTTACCTTCGCTTCCGTGTGGCTCGGCGCCTTGTAAGGAAGCTCCTTTAAGGCGTCTTTATAAATGTATCCGCCAACCAAAGTGTCGGTTTGAATATCGTCGCAAACACAGTAGACGAATGGATCGTGAGAGGGAATATCCTTACAAATAATTACATTGTCTCCGCTGTGCAAAGTGCGAGTTATCTCGCCTTCGATGGGAAGTGAGAACATATACGTTTCGTTTATTCCTTGTACTGTGCCGATAAGCCCTTCGGAACGTTCGATGGGATTGTTGTCGAGTACGGGCGGCTCATAAATATCCTTTACGTTTACGCTGCCCACACTTTTGCCGTCTACGATGAGCACACATTTATTCGTTTGATCGAACAAGAGGATGTCCCCGTACGAAACTATGTCGTTGTCGACCTTGCTTATTGTTATCGAAATTATGTCCGAAGCGTTTTGGATCGTATATTTTTTTTGTTCGCCGTCTATTATTGCCGTCAAGGTATCATCGCCCGAAACGGTAAAAATGCTTCCCATTACGTCTATCGCAAAATCCTTTACATTATCAACGGGAGTTCCGTCTATGGCGTCCTCGGTCATATAATGCCAACCGCCTTGATAATCAAATGCGACTACATTTTCGCGTATGGTTGTACCTTCATAGTTGATCACTTTTCCGCTCTTTGTAAGGCAATATAGGTTGTTGGAATAGTCGACTTGAATGTCTACTATGTCCTCGCTCATATCCTTATCGATTCTGCTTTCGCCTATAATGCGAGTTATCCGATTGCCATAATGGGCGACGTAGATCACGCCGTTATTGTCGGTCGCGACGGCTATCGGCAAACTGAAGCCGTCTATATAGTTTATTTCTTTTCCGTTGATGACGGCGATCCTTCCGGGTTTAAGGTCGGTCGCTTTGTCGACCACATAAATTTTGTTCAATCTTGTCGTGCCGCCCGTCGGATCGGTATAGAACCAATCTTCGCTGCTTTCGGTGGCTATCATAGCGGTGTGCGTGTCGGGGGCAAGGTCGAGTGAAATTCTGTTGATGCTGCCGGTGCGGGTAAGCATATATACACCGTCTCCGACAGAGAAGCTTATGACGCCGCTGACGGTATAATTTATCGATTTCGAGCTGTCTATGTATGATATAATACGCGTCGGAGTCAGGATATACAGCTTTTCTTTGTAATCTATGTCTATAATATCCTCGCTCGTGATCTTTATAGGCTCTTGATCTTCGATATGGATAATGTTGGTATAGCCGTTGACGGTAGTATAAATGCAACCGCTATCCGAAGCCGCGATTTTTCTTATATTTTTGTCGCTTATATATGATTCGCTCGTAAAGGTCCCTTCGGCAAAGGTAAGCTTGTCTATTTCGTAATTGCCCTTCAAAGCATATAGAGTAGAGCCGTAAGCCGAAACCGCGGTATATCCGCTCTCGTCGTTGACGGGATTGTTGTTTTGATAGATTTTTCCGTCGCGTAAGGTGATGAGCCCTTGCAAGTAAGTGAAATCGTCCGCCCTGCTTTCGGAATATTCGAAGTTGCCGTCTTTGAAAATTTCATAGCCGTTTGCAGTCGCTATGTAAAGTCCTTCCGTCGTATAAAATATTCGGCTCGGATCATCGAACTTGTGATAGAGCGTATTTTGATTGTAATTCAGTACCTCTGCCGTTATCGTATCGTCGGCAAAAACAAAGTTGCTCGGCAGAAATGTCGCCGTCAACATAATCATGATCACCATAGCAATGAAAATGGGTTTTCTCATACTTACACTCCGCAGATTATTCAATGAAATTATAGCACAAAAGGCAGATAAAAGTAAATGATATTATCGCCTTAAAGTATAATTTCGGATTTTTTTGTAAAAAATTTTAGGGATTATATCGAAAAAATTTATAAAACATATTTACAATTCCGATTCTTTATGATATAATACAAGCGGAAATGTTTGCTTGCAAGGGCATTTCTGCGAAGTAGATGAGCAAAAAGCATTTTGCGGAGCAAAATAGGGCATAAGCCCACAAAATCTATGATTTTGTAGCTTTTATTGCTATAATACAAGCGAGCAAATATTGAGTTTAAGCAATTATATTCTTTTGCACTAAAGGAAGAAGAGGTAATAATGGAAAAAATAGCAGTTATAGACCTTGGCAGCAATACCGTCAGATTGGTGCTTGCAAATATTATGCCGGGTGGATATTTTGTGGTGTTCGATGAACTGAAGGAAACGGTTCGCCTCGGACAGGATATGGAACGAGACGGCTTTTTGAAGCCGGCGAGAATAGCGCAAGCCGTAAAGACGCTCAAGATGTTCCGCAAACTTTGCGACAGCTATAATGTGGATAAAATTTATGCCGTAGCTACCAACTCTTTGCGCAGAGCAAAGAATCAAAAGAGCTTTATCGAAGAAGTAAACGCCGTTTGCGGCTTCAAATTTCGCGTACTCACCGAAGAAGAGGAGGCTATGCATATTTATCGCGGCGTAATAAATTCGCTTGACGTTCCAAAGGGCGTCATAGTGGATATAGACGGCAGCAATATGCAGATCATCCAGTACAACAGACGCAATATTGTCAATCGCGAATGTCTGCCGTTCGGAGCAATAACGCTCAACGACTTGTTTACGGGACAAAACTGTTCTCCCGAGGAGCAGAACAAGCTTATCGAGGTGTATGTCCTCGACCAACTTTCGCAAGTACCTTGGCTAAAGGAGATCGATCCCGAGTACCAGTTTGTGGGAGTGGGCGGCTCGTTCCGCAACCTTGCCAAGATATGTAAGCGTGTAAGGCGTTATCCGTTCGACATGATACACAATTATCACATAACACAGGAAGAATTCAACAACGTTTACGATATGGTCAAGGTGCTCGATCCGGATAAGCGCGCAAAGATAAAGGGAATAAGTAGCGACAGAGCGGATATTTTCGCGTCGGCGCTTGCCGGCATAAAGTCCTTCTGCGAATATACGGGAATGAACAGCATCGTAATATCGGGCGCAGGACTGCGGGAGGGCATAATGTTTCTTCACGCCGTTCCGTCCACTGCCGAAAAGTCCATTTCGGATATCCTCGGACATTCTCTGTACACCATGATGAATTATTGCGAGATCAATATTCCTCATGCCGAGCAGGTTTGCAATCTGTCCATTCAGCTATTTAAGCAACTGCGCGTATTACATAAATTGCCGCGACAATACGTAAAGGCACTTCGTATAGCGGCACTTATGCATGACACGGGCACGAGGCTCAAGTTCTATCAACACAATAAACATACGTTCTATTTTATATTAAATGCCAATCTTTACGGAGTCAATCACCGCGACATAATCCTTGCCGCGTTCATAGCGCAAGGACACAGAAGTGACGACTTTAATATGAGTGATTGGAATAAATATAAGGACATTTTGCGCGAAGAAGATCTTATAGCCGTTTTGAAGTTGAGCGTAATATTGCGAATAGCCGAAAGTTTCGACAGATCGATGTCGGGAGCCGTAAAGGGACTGAGTTGCGATGTGCTCGGCGATTCGGTCATCATGAAGACCGAGGTGGAGGGCGACTGCTCGCTCGAAATAAAGAACGCACTTAAAGTAGCGCCCGATTTTGCAAGGGCATATCATAAAAATTTGGAGATATTATGAATTTGATTTTGGCGTCGGCTTCTCCTCGCAGAAAGGAGCTGATAAGACAAATAGAAAACATTCATGTGAAAATAATCCCGAGTGGGGCAGAAGAGATCGTAGAGGAATATTCCTCTCCCGTCGAATACGCCGTTGCGCTTGCCAAGCTCAAGGCGCAGAACGTTTTCGACGAACATGGCGGAATAGTCCTCGGCGCGGATACGGTGGTCGTGTTAGACGGCGAAATACTCGGCAAGCCAAAGACCATAGCCGAAGCGGACGAGATGCTAAAAAAGCTTTGCGGCAAGACTCACGAGGTAATCACGGGCATATGTATTGTGAGCGACGACAAGACCGTCACCGATTTCGAAAGATCGTATGTCACTTTCGGCGAATATAACGCTCCCATAATAGAGGCGTATATAATGAGCGGCGCACCGTTTGATAAAGCGGGCGGCTACGGTGTTCAGGATATTGCGCTCGAGCATATGATCACCAATGTAGACGGCGATATAAATAATGTGATCGGTCTGCCGCTAAAAAAGATCGAGGAACTGTTAAAACAATTCGGGAGATAGAATGAAAGCTATTGCAATAAAACTCGGCTCTGCCTTTACATCGATATATACTTCCGACGGCGGACTCGTCTTGAGGGAACCGACGGTGGTCGCTATGGGCGGCACTGACAAGAGCAAGATCGTGGCTGTGGGCAACGACGCGCTTTCCATGCGCGAAAAATCTCCGGATATAACCGTGCTGTCTCCGGTAAGCGAAGGCATAATGGCGTCGCCCGACGTGTGCGCTTTTATGCTCAAGGCGTTTTTGGATAAGATCTGTCCTCAATCGGCTATCTTTCGTCCTCGCTACGAGGCAATAGTGGGTATCCCCTTGGGACTTACCGCAGATGAACGCGAGCTCTACGAGGAGGTATTCGCCGAGGCGGATATAACCAACGTTACGCTTGTTCCGAATGTGCTTTTGTCGGCGATCGGAGCGGGGCTTCCGATAAAATCGGATAAGGGAATGCTTGTTGTCAATATAGGCGGTGGCAGGACCGAAATAGCGTTGATCTCTTGCGGAGGGATCATAAACGGCTGCGGAATGGGCGTGGGCGGACAAGCAATAGACAAGGCGATCATGAGCTATGTCGCTAACAATTTCAATATGAAAATAAGCGCGGAAAGCGCTCGTAAGCTTCGCGAAGAGGTCGGCTCTCTATATGAAAACGATACGGCAAACTCGGTAGTGAGCGGAATGGATGTTTCGTCCAACGTTCCCGAAAGCGCGATGGTGCATTCTTATGATATTCGCGAGGTTATGATGCCGTATTTTTTAAGGATATGCGACCTTGCAAAAGCCGTTGTAAAAACGTGTCCTCCGAGCATAGCGCGAGATATCGTCGGGGGCGAAGTGGCGCTTACGGGCGGAGTGAGCAATATACCGGGTATAGACGCACTGTTTATGAGGCAACTGTCCTTGCCTGTCAAGATGTTCGATCGTCCCGAATTTTTGCAAATCATAGGAGCGGGAACGCTTTTGTCTGACGGCGAACTAATGAAACGTCTTATAGACGGAGGCTCGGTCTGAAATCGCAAAAAAAAGTATGAAATTTCAAAAATATGCCGTGGTTTATGCTGCGGCTATTATTATGAATAGGCGTAATAAGACATAAAAATATAATATTTTACATAATAATTCTTCCGTAAAAAGCTATAATAAGTAAAACGCAAAGGAGGAATTATGTCCAAGGCAATAGTATTTACATCGGGCAAGGGCGGAGTAGGCAAATCCACGCTTACGTTGAGCGTAGGCAGAGCGCTTGCCGAGATCGGGTGCAGAGTTGCGCTTATGGATACCGACATAGGGCTCAATAACCTCGATGTGCTTATGGGGGTAGAGAGAAATATAATTTACGATCTTACCGACGTCATCGAGAACAGATGCAGACTTTCGCAAGCGCTTATAGAGGACAGGCAATGCATGGGGCTGTTTTTGTTGCCGTCCGCGCACAGCTATGAGCAATGCCATGCGGACGGACAGAGCCTAAAGGAGATAGTCACGAGACTCAAAGCGTCGCACGATTATGTACTTATAGATTGTCCGGCGGGAATAGAGTTCGGATTTCATAGAGCGGTGGCGGCGGCGGACGAGGCAATAGTAGTGACGAGCGCGCACCTTTCCGCGCTTAAAGACGCGTCAAAAGTGGCGGCGCTCATACGTTCGTACAAGCTCGACGCGCATCTTGTCATAAACAGATTGCGCGGCGATATGCTTTTGAGCGGAGAAGCGCTTACGGTCGAGGAAATACGCGACACTATGAATGTGGACATTATCGGCGTAATTCCCGAGGACGATTACATAAATCTTGTGAGCAGCGGCGGTTCGTTGAGCAAAAGAAGCGACGGACACAACGCCATAAGAATGCTTGCAAACAACATTTACAATTCTACCGATGAAATTTACGACGCGACAAAGAAGTACCGAGGATTTTTAGGCGGAATAAAACGCAAATTGAGAGGTAAAGTATGAGAGAACAGGCGGAAAGATTAAGGCTTACATTGCAGGACGACGGCGGCGGAGCGGAAACGGCTTTCAAAGAGGTGCTTCGTTCCGAACTTAACAATGTCTTTTGTGATTTTTTGGACGTTGAGGATATAAAAATAGACATAGTTCAAGACGGGATAAACATAAAGGTAGTCGGCGGCGGACTCAAAAAAGTCGGTTTTTATGCGGCAGGGTAATTAAAGCAAAGCCCAAATCATATAATATCGCATGAACGGAAATTTTTGCGATATAGCTTGCCGACGTCAAAAAAAGGCATGAAAAAATTCAGGTGGCATATTTCTCCGCTACTTATCGTAATGATGGTCGTACTTATTGCGTGCGGCTGTTTTTACGACTGCGCGATCTACTTCACGACCATAGTATTGCACGAGCTTTCGCACGCAGAAGTAGGCATAAGATTGGGTTATACTCTCGACAAATTCATGCTCATGCCTTACGGAGCGGCGCTTAAAGGGGAATTTGAGGGGATCTCGGTAAAGGACGAGATACTTATCGCGCTTGCGGGGCCTTTATTCAATTGTGCGCTGGCTATAGTGTGTACGGCGTTATGGTGGCTCGTTCCGTCTTTGTATGCATTCACAGACAGGCTGGTGGCGGCTAATATTTTTACGGCTTTATTCAATATGTTGCCCGTGTTTCCGCTTGACGGTGGCAGGATAACGCTTGCGGCAATGTCGCGATCGATGCCTCGCCAAAAGGCATACAGGCGTGTGAGAATTTTCGGATTTATACTTGCACCGCTGCTTTCGTGCCTATTTGTTGCTTTGATAATATTCGACAAAACTGTAAACATGAGCTTTGCGGTAATGAGCGCATTTATATTCGTGAGCACGCTGTTTCCCGATAAAAACAGCACATACAGGAGGGTATACGGCATGGCTTATATGAGCGAACGCATGAAAAGGGGGCTGAAGATGGTAACGGTCATGGTGCCGAGTTCTTTGACGCTCATCCAACTTGACAGAATGCTCAATACCAATTATTATACAAGCTTTGTCGTTGTCGACGACAATATGAAAAGGCTCGGCGAGATATCCGAAATGGAACTCGAAGCTATGCTTAAAAGCCATTCTGCTTTGATAAAAGTGGGCGATATAATCAAAAGTCCGTAATGAATACGGACTTTTACAAGCTATAAGGAATGATTTGTTTTAATCGTTTATTCAAAAACGTACGACTTAAAGACTGTTTTTATGCTCCGCTTGGGCTGTTGTGATATCGTTGTCCTTGTCAAGAAGGACTTTTGCCCGAATCTCTTTACGAAGCTTATCAACTCTTAAAACAGATCATTGAGCTTGCATAGTTATATTGTGCAGGCAATAAAGCTTTTATACTGTTCAGCCGAAATTTTTTAGTATTTTTGTTACTGCATTAAGAAATAATCGAAAACCGTCAAATAATCTTGCTTGTAACGATATAAGGTTCTAATTCCGATGCCGCTTATAACGGCTATTTTTTTATTGGCGTTATTTGAAAAAATTTCAGTCAATAATTCAACGTGATTTGTGTTATGTATTAGGTCATAGGATTTGTAAAAATCTTTTAATGTAACCTTTTATGATGATTTAAATAAGCAGACTAGTTCGGATTCTGTTTTTGCTTATTCCCCATTATTGAGAAAAGTAATCCTTCCTAAAAATATGTCTGAAATTAGCTCTGGCATGTTTGCAGAATGTATTAATTTGGAAGAGATAACTGTATATGGCGAGCAATACTCGTTGCCGAATATTAATAAAATATGTGCTGACGCATTTTCGAATTGCAAAAATATTAGTAGGCTTATTATTCCAAATAGTGTTATAGATAAAGACAATATAAATATAGATAATGCTGCATTTGAGCACTGGGAATATCCTCAAACGATTTATTTTGAGTTTGAAAAGCCTCAAAATGTAGATTTTAAAAATATTTTAGGATTAGAAAGAGAATATGAAAATAATGATCCTTTAATGCCATTGATAATGTGGAATAAAGAGCAATATAGAGTTGATTTTTTTGACAAAAATAGAAATTGCTTGTTGTGTGCATATATTAATGTAGAAGCAAAATTGGAAGAAATTTTTGCAACAAAAGAATATAAAGATATTGTTCAGCAGTATGAAAATGGTATCGTTTTGTATAATGACGATAATGTATTATTTACTGCGGAAAGTGTAATAACAGGCGATATATCTTTATATATACAAGAGGTTATAAATTACTCTATAACATATTATGTAGATGGCGAAATTAACGATACTTTAAAACCGGATAGTTATAATCCGACAATTGAAGTTACTTTACCTTGGTTAGAAGAGGAAGGTAAAACATTTGATGGTTGGTATTATAATAATGAATATAAAAAACCACGATATAGTAAAATTTCTATAAATGAAAAAAATGAGGATATAATATTATATGGAAGATTTTTAAACAATATCTATAAAGCAAAATTAAATACAAATGGAGGTTCATTAACTTTAGAAGAAGCAGATGTATGTTATTTAAAAGATTATAATATACCTGTGCCAGAAAAAGACGGATATGATTTTGAAGGCTGGGCAGACGAAGATGGTGTATTATTGACAGATGAATTTGGTAAAGGATTAGATGTTTGGAAGATTCCAAGTGATGCAAATTTATCTGCTGTATGGTCACAATATGTCATAAACATAGATTATTCTGGAGTAAAAAAGAATATTACAAAGACAATCGCCAGAAGTGAAAATAGAGATTTTACTAATTTCTTTGAAATTCCAATGACTTCAAACAGCGATTTTTCTATTGAAGGTTGGTTTTTTAATAATAGTTGTACTGTTGATTTTCCAAAGACCTTGGACGAATTGGATAAACTTTCAGGTGGCGAAAAGACGGTTACAGCATATACGAAATTAAGTGTTAAAAGTTCAAATAAACTGCTAATTTTAGCAAAAGAATACACAAGAATATTCTTAAATGAAACTAATATTGATATAGCACTACTTATTAATGAAGGTTCAAAGTTAAGTACAATATATCTTAATAATTTTACTTCTATCCAAGAAGAAAATCGTCCTGTAATAGATATCCGCGGAGCGGATAGTAGTATTACTATATTATGTGAAGGCGACAATATTTTAGTCGGAGGGAATGGAGAAGATGGTAATGAATCACAATTTGATGGATCAAATGGTTCCCCAGCAATTATTACAGAAGGGCTATCATTGGATATTTCAAATATATCCGGTGGAATAATGAGATTAGTAGGAGGTAATGGTGGTAAGGGTTATTCAACCGGTAAAGGCGGCGATGGAGGCGATGCGTTAAATGCAAGAATAAGAGCGAAGATTATATATAATTTGAAAAGTATACAAAATAATAACAATAGTGGTTTAATTCAATTCATTGGTGGTAATGGCGGCAATTCTGTTGGAAAAGGCGGCAACGGCGGAAATGGTGGTTGCGGCATTAATATAAAAAATTATACTACCAAGGATAATGTGAATAGATATGAATTTACATTATTAGATATATTAGGCGCAAATAGCGAACTCGAAATTGTAGGCGGTAACGGCGGAGATTCAGTTGATAAAGTTAATAACTATGCGGGTTATGAGTTATGTGGTATAGGCGGCATAGGTGGTGACGGAATTAAATTTATTAGTGAAATGCCGAGTAAAATGGAAAATCTTCAAAATCAATATGGGTTATATATAAGATCAAATCAAGTTACAATAAAAGGTGGTAATGGCGGAAAGACCGGAGAAAACGCAGATTTATTGTTAAAATTAAGAGCTGGCCTCGGCGGGCATGCTATTTATGCAAAAGATAACGATGTAACTATTGGCTGTAATATTTCTGAATTATATGGCGGTGATGCCGGTGAAAATTTGTCATTTGGAGTCGATGGAGGTATTGCTGTTGAATGTGAACATCTTTCAACGAACAAAAAATGTTCCATATATGGGGGGAGAGGTTCCGCAGGTCATACTCATCAATGCGGAAATGGCGGATGCCCAGTGAAATTAAAATCAATTAATTATTTTAAAGCAAACGTTGATGTTACTCTTTTTGGAGGCAAAGGAGGTATTAATGTAGATCAAACGCTATATGGCAATGGATTACCATATAAATTTACGGATGAAAATAAAGTTAACTTTGTCGATAATTATGTAGATGGCGATGAATGGTAAATTTGCGAAGCTAAATCTGAAATTTTTATCAAAAAAGAGTTGCAATATGAAAAATAAGGTGATATAATGTCTATATAGATGGAGGTAAAATTTATGAAAAAGAAGATTTTGGTTTTACTGATTGCTGTAATTGCACTATGTTCGGGTGTTATTATGGCTTGCTCCCCTCAAAATGAACCGAATTCGGAAACCGTTTTTACTGTTTTATATGGTTCTACCGAAGGCGGATATGTAGACGGAGATGTTGCGCAAAAAGTGAAGAAGGGGCAAAATGCAACATCGGTCAAGGCAATTGCAAGAGAAACGTATAGATTCGTAAAATGGTCGGATGGCATAGAAACAGCCGAACGTACGGATAGTCATGTATCAATGAACATGACTCTAACGGCTATTTTTGCAGCGGATACGAAAGAAATAGAATCTTTTAAGGTATTTTATTCCGTTACAGACGGTGGATATATAACCGGAAATACGGAGCAGACCGTAAATAAAGGAGAAAATGCCACATCCGTTAAAGCGATTGCAAAAGCAGGGTATAGATTTGTAAAATGGTCGGATGGCATAGAAACAGCTGAGCGCACAGATAATGAAATAAACGGAGATTTGGTTGCCACTGCAATATTTGAGGTCATTAGCAGAACATTTACATATGTTTATAATAATGCTACGGTTGATATGAATATGCCTCGTACTATTACTTTGGATTATTTTACACCTATCGACAAAGATGTTCAATTGTTCTATGTACCCGAAAGAGTGAAATCGGAATTCTATGGTTGGTTTTCCGATAAGGAGTGTACAAAAAAGGTTGCCGATGAAAAAGGAAAGCTTGTAATGGATCATTATTCATTCATGACCCTTAAAAGTGATAAGCTATATGCCGGTTTTAATTTAAAAGGTGAATTGAAAACGTATAACGTTCTTATGTTGTTTGTAACCGAAGTTAATGGTACATTTCCCGATTTAAATCAAGTACATGTCAAAATGACGGATTTCGAAAAGGCAATGTATAAGCTTTTAGGTGAAAAATTCGAACAAAATCTTGACGAGATGTCTTTAGGACTTGTTGATTTTCAAGTTGATGTTCGTTTTACCGATGATATTGTTACGGATGATTGTTTTGGACCCGACACTTATATCCCAAATTCTCATCCTGTAAATAATAATGCTATAAAAACGTGGCTGATCCCCGAGATCTCCGATCAATTGGATCAATATGAAAGTGTATTGACCACAGTACGCTTGGAAGATAATGTCGATAATATTTTCGAAAATCAAAAGCCGTTCTATTTGGGACCTAATTTCTACGGGTCGGCAGGTCCGAAATTCGGTTGGGTAGACGGAAGTCGCATAATTGATTCGCTTTATTGTGATTTGGATCCGATGTGCATACTTGAAAAGAGAGATATACCCGAAGATAGTAGGAATATCTACAATAATTGGTGGAATAGTG